>JALZAP010000024.1 GCA_030948245.1 Candidatus Dormiibacterota bacterium
CCGGCCAGGAGTACCGCGCTAGCCAGCGCTGAGAGCAGCCGCGAGGTCAACCCGTCCCTCATAGATGGCCTTGCCGATGATCACCCCCGACGCTCCGGCGCGGGCGACCGCCCGCACGTCGTCGAGGTTGGCGATCCCGCCCGCGTAGAGGACCCTGTGACCGGTCGCCGCGATGGTCTGCCGGAGGGACTCCAGGTCCGGCCCCGCGAAGGTGCCGTCGCGCTCGACCGCGGTGAGGATGATGCCGGCCAGCGGAAGCGACTCCCAGGCGGAGAGGAGCTCGAGCAGCTCGACCGACTCGCTGGCCGTCCATCCCGAGACCTGAGGGGTGCCGCCGCGAAGGTCGAGGGCACCCATCACGCGCCCCGGGTGGGCCGTCGCCGCACCCGAGAAGAGGTCCGGGTCGCGGATCGCCGCGGTGCCCATCACGATCGCGGCGGCGCCGGCGCCCATCCACTCGGCCGCCGTCGCGTCGTCGCGCACCCCACCCGCAACCTGGACCTCGACGCCCGCCTCGGCGACGATCCGGGAGACGATCGCTCGGTTGTTGCGGGCCCGGCCGAGCGCCGCGTCGAGGTCGACGACGTGGATTCTGGTGGCGCCCGCCTGGCGGTGGCGGTGGGCGATGGCGAGCGGATCGTCACCGTAGACCGTCTCGCTCTGGAAGTTTCCCTCGGTGAGGCGGACGGCGCGCCCACCCCGGATGTCGATCGCGGGGATTACCTCCACCGCGGAGAGACTCTACCGGTAGTTCGTGAATTGGAGTGGAACGGGGATGTCCGCGGCGTCGCGGAGCGCTTTCTGGACCGACTGGAGGGCGTCCTTGTCCTTGCTCGAGACCCGCAGCTGGTCGCCCTGGATGCGGACCTGGATCTTCGGGCTCGCCGCACGGGCGCGCTTCTGGAGGTCCCTGGCGAGCTCGTCGGTGATGCCCGCGTTGAGCTTGACGTCGATCTGGCCGCGTCCCTTGCCGATGGTCTTCACGTCACCCGGCTTGAACAGCTTCGGTGTGAGGCTGCGGCGGGCGGCCTTCTCGACCAGGACCTGGTAGGCGGCTCGCGCCCGGTCCTCGCTGGAGGACTCGACGATAACCTCGCCACTCTTCATCTCGAAGCTGGTCGCGGTGTCCTTGAAGTCGAAGCGTGTGCCGGTCTCGCGGCGCGCCTGGTCGATGGCGTTGGTCAGCTCGGCCGAGTCGAACTCGGAGACCACGTCGAAGGAGAACTCGGCCACGTTTCCTCCTTCCCTAAAACCAGTGGTAGAGGTGGTTCAGGCCCGCCAGCACGGCGGCTGCGGCGAGGACCATGAGCACCAGCGAAGAGACGCCCAGCAGCACGGCGATCCCCGCCTCCCCGTCGCCGACCGGCTCGAGCGGTGGCTGGAACCCGCGCAGCTTGACCTCGGGGTAGTTGAGGTGATCCAGGTGGTAGCGGTGGGCCCGCTCGGCAAGCTCCTTCAGGATCGCCTCGCCCCCGGGCGGGATCGACTCCTTGTCGATTTTCTGGAGCGCCTCGCGGAGGTTGTCGCGGCTGTGGCCGAGCTCGATCATGGCCAGGTCGAGCGTCTTCGACGCGGTCTCGTTGGCGTGCTCCCGGCGCAGGTCGGCGATGATGTCGTAGAGGGTCATTCGCGAGCACAAGATTACAATCACGCTCGAATGAGCATTGAGACCGACGCCTCACGAAAAGTGACCGAGGGTCCGCAGCACCCCAACAGCTGGGTCTTCTTCAACGGCGAGTTCCGCCGTTATCACGATGCTCGGATCGGCCTCATGACCCACGCGCTCCACTACGGCACCGGAGTCTTCGAGGGGATCCGCGCCTACTGGAACGCTCCCAAGAACCAGCTCTTCCTGCTCCAGGCGCCCGAGCATTTCAACCGGCTCCGGCGGTCCGGAAACATAATGAAGATGACCCTCCCGCACTCGACCGAGGAGCTCGTCAACCTCACCATCGAGCTGCTCCGCCGCAACGAGTACAAGGCGGACACCTACGTCCGGCCGCTCCTCTACAAATCGAGCGAGGTCATCGGGGTTAGGCTCGCCGGGATCGCCGAGAGCTTCCTCATCTACACCGCGCCGATGGGCAACTATGTCGATGTCGACGACGGCATCCGCTGCATGGTCTCCAGTTGGCGGAGGGTGTCCGACCAGTCGCTGCCCGCCCGCGGCAAGATCACCGGCGCATACGCAAACTCGGCCCTGGCCAAGGCCGAGGCAGAGGAGAACGGCTTCGACGAGGCGATCGTGCTGACCACCGACGGGCACGTCTCAGAGGGAAGCGCCGAGAACATCTTCATGTACAAGGACGGCGTGTTCGTCACGCCGCCGGTGACCGACGACATCCTCGAGGGCGTAACCCGCAAGCTCCTGATGGGGCTCATCGAGAGCGAGCTGGGCAAGAAGGTCGTCGAACGCTGCATCGACCGGACCGAGCTCTACACCTGTGACGAGCTCTTCATGTGCGGCACCGGCGCCCAGGTCTCGCCGGTCGTCGAGGTCGATCGCAGGCCGGTCGGCGAAGGCGGCATCGGCGAGCTGACGGGCGAGCTGCAGAGCATCTACTTCGGGGCGGTCCGGGGCGACAACCCCAAGTATTCCGAGTGGTGCCTCGCGGTTTACTAGGTACGTAGCCGCTCCGAACCCGTTCAAGGGTTCGCTCGGCTCGCCTGAGGCAGCTTCGGCCATCGCCCGAGGCATCCTTTCCGTCCGGCCCTCGGCAGAGGTAATCGAGGTTCCGGTCGCTGATGGCGGTGAGGGCACAGTCGAGGCACTCGTCGCCGCGGCCCGAGGGCGCTTCGACACCGCCAACGTTTCCGATCCCCTCGGGCGGTCCATCGAGGCATCCTTCGGCCTCATCGACCGGGGCCGCACCGGCGTCGTCGAACTCGCCTCGGCGAGCGGGCTGACGCTGGTGCCGAAGGCCTTTCGCGATCCGCGCGTGGCTTCAACCTTCGGCTTTGGACAGCTGCTCGACGCGGCGAGAAGGAGCGGGGTGACCCGCATCATCGCCGGCATCGGCGGGTCGGCCACCAACGACGGAGGAGCCGGCATGGGCCAGGCGCTCGGCTTTCGCCTGCTCGACGCATCCGGTCACGAGCTGACACCGGGTGGCGAGGCCCTCGCCAGGCTCGCCTCGATCGACCCGGCCGGTGTGGACCCCGGCTGGAGAGACATCTCGGTCGAGGTCGCCGTCGACGTCAGCAATCCGCTGACCGGACCGGAGGGGGCCACTCGGGTCTACGGCCCGCAGAAGGGGGCGACCTCGGAAGAGGTGCTCGCCGAGCTCGACGCGGCGCTGGCGAACTTCGCCGAGGTGGCGGCCCGCGACCTCGGGGTCGAGATCGCCGATCTGCCCGGCGCGGGCGCCGCGGGCGGAGCCGGCGCGGGCCTCGTCGCCTTCCTCGGCGCCCGCCTGACGCCCGGCGCTCCGCTGGTTGTTGACGCCGCCGGCCTGGACCTCGCGCTGGCCGGAGCTACGGCCGTTTTCACGGGCGAAGGGCGGGTCGACAGCCAGACCGGGTACGGCAAGGGACCGGCTGAGGTCATCCGCCGCGCCGAGCAGGCCGGCGTGAAAGCAGTGCTGATTGCAGGGAGTTTGGGCCAGGGTTGGGATACGCTCGGCTACCGCGTGTACCAGATAGGCGATGAAAACCAGCCGGTCGAGTACCGGGAGGCCCATGCTGCCGAGCTGCTCGAGCTCGCCGCGGCGAAGGCGGTCCAGGAGCTCGAAACTTGAGTGAGCAGCCGGTCGAGAGGACCGATGCCGAGCTCGTCGCCGCCTACCGGGCGGGCGACGTGCGCGCCTTCGAGGACCTCCACCGGCGCCACGTGGCGAGCATCTACCGGCTCGTCCACCGCACCCTCGGTGATGCGCTGCTCGCCGAGGACATCGCCCAGGAGACCTTCATCCGCTCGCTGAGGACACTCGATCGGATGGACGAGTCCTTCAACTTCGGAGGCTGGCTCCACACGGTCGCCCAGAACCTTTGCCGCGACGAGCTGCGGCGGCGGCGAAGGGACCCGCGCGTGGAGGAGAAGCAGCCTGCCGACCGGGAGATCCTCTACGAGATCCCGGCGCCCGCCCAGCGCTTCGACCCGGTCATCCAGGCGGAGGCGCACGAGCTGCGCCGGCAGGTCTTCGACGTCGCCCAGCGGCTGCCCGAGAAGTACCGCCTGGTCCTGACGCTGCGCGAGCTGCAGGGTTTCAGCTACCGGAAGATCGCGCGCGTGATGAAGATCTCCGAGAGCGCTGTCGAGACGCTCGTCTACCGGGCCCGCCTCCGTTTCAAGGAGGAGTTCGTCGCCGAGCAGGCCGGCGAGGACATGGACCATCGCGACGTGCTCGCGATGCTGAAGCCCTACCTGGCCGGGAAATTGCGCAAGGTCCAGGCTGATGCTGTACGCGAGCATTTGGCCCGCTGCGTCAGTTGCTCGCGGAAGCTGCCCAAGCGCAAGCCTTCTCCGCGCCGCGCGTTATCGTCTGAGGATCTACCGAATGGTTAGAGTTCGCTTTTTTGACGACGAGACCCTGGAAGGTAACGCCCAGGACCTGGATCTCGACGAGCCCGATTTCATCCTCGAAATCGACGACCCCAGCGGACTCGAGAACTCTGAGGTCGCCTGGATTCCTCTCTCAGCAGTGAAGATGGTCGAGCTGCCGATCGACAAGGAGCTGGAGGCGAAGGGTCGCAAGGTCGCGATTCGCTTCCTCGATGGCGAGGTGCTCCGCGGCCACGCCGCCGGTGAGATCAAGCGCCACCGCTACGGGCTCGCGCTCCATCTCCACCCTGAGACCACAGGCGCACCGCGTCGGCTGGCGGTCCCTTTCTCCGCCATCAAGGCCCTCTTCTACGTCCGCGAGTTCGACGGCCGTGAAGAGGAGGACCACGGACTGCCCTCCGAGGCGTACCTCGCCCGCCGGACGATGGCGCCCCTCCTGGACGTCCTCGAGGAGATGGACGCCTTGAGCCGTCTTCATCGCGGCGGCCTCCTGAGCGACGCCGAGTACCAGAGCAAGCGCTCGCAGCTCCTCGAAGTCCTCTAACAGGGTTTCTGCGCCGGGCCGCTCCCCGCCAGGCCTGCGGGCAAGGCGGACCTCCCCGCAGACGGGGACTTTCAAGACTTGGGAGCTGTTCCTTCTCGCAGCTGCGAAGATTCTTGATCAGCCCCGTGAAGGGCCCGCACCATTAAGCGATGAGTGAATATCCCGCCGTCATCCCCATGCTTGCCTACCGGGACGGGCCCGCCGCCATGGACTGGCTTGCTGTGGCTTTTGGTTTCACCCAGCGGACGCGGATCCTGGGTGAGGATGGACGGCTCAGCCACGGGGAGATGAACGCCGGCGAGGGGATCGTCATGCTCGCCACGCCGAGCCCCGAGTACGAAGGCCCGGCGCAGCACCGCGAGCACTGCCAGCAGGCGCAGGCCTGGTCGCGGGTTCCCTACATAATCGACGGGGTGCTGGTCTACGTGGACGATGTTCCGGCCCATTTCGAGCGCGCCAAGAAGGCCGGCGCCAGGATCCTCAGCGAGCCCGAGGAAGGTCCCCGCCGCTACCGGGTGGAGGACCTCGAGGGGCACCGCTGGTTCTTCATGGAGCGCTGAGCCACCAGTCAGCCGCGTTCCAAGTGTCCATCGCCAGGGTTGGATCGGGCGCGAAGTTGTGGAGGCGGTTCGTCCGTTCGATGACCGAAGGCCACTCGACCAGCGGGACCGTACAGCCGTAGCTCAGCCATTCGGCGGCGGCGCTGCGGTAAGCGGTCCGCCGCCGGGTCGGGTCCAGGGTGGCCGAGCCGGCGCCGAAGGCCTGCTCGAGCTGGGGGTCCTGGCAGCGGCTCCAGTTGCGTCCGGCGGGATTGCCGGCGCTCGGGATCTCGGCGGCCGCCGCTAAGGGTGCCCAGGCGGCGGGGTCCGGCTCCCAGGTGTTTGAGTACAGGCTCAGGTCGAAGGCGCCGGTCGCGTTCACCCCGCCCTTCGCGAAGGAACCGAAGAAAGCAGCGCGAGGCTGGCAGGCGGTGCCCACGGCAAATCCCGCCTGGGCCCACTGTCGGACCAGCTCTGCCTGCTCCAGCTGCCGCGGCTCGCTGTCACAGACGGTCAGCAGCGTGAAGGCCAGCCGGCGGCCGGCCTTGCTCCGGACCCCGTCCTGACCTGCCTGCCAGCCGTCGCCGTCGAGGGCCAGCCGGGCCGCATCCAGGGCGCGGCGGGGAGGTGCTGCGGGACCCACGCCGAGCAGCGTCGGGAAGAGACCAGGCGTGATCGTCGAGCGGCTGCCAAAGGCGGTGCCGTCAAGCGCCCCTCGGTCGATCGCGTCCGCGAGCGCCCGGAGCACGATCGGGTCACCGACCCAGGGCGGCGCCAGGCCGGTCGCCGTGTTGGGGCCGTGGTTCGGGCTCAGGTACTCTCCCCGCAGGCCGGCCGCCGTCAGCAGGGTCGCCCCAGGAGTCCCCGCCAGCTCGGCGTTGTCGCCGGGGGCGAGGTGGAAGCCCACGTCCGCCTCTCCCGCCTGAAGCCCGGCGAGCATGGCCGCCTTGCCGTTGTAGAAGCGGTAGGTGACGCCACCGAGCCAGGCTCCGTGTGCCCTGCCCGCCGCGTATTGCCGGTTCGCCGCCAGGTCGATGACCCGGCCCGCGATCGCACCCTTGAAGGTGAAGGGCCCGGAAACCACGTCAGGATGCTGGAAGAAAGGATCCGCCGCCCAGGCCGCGACAGGGATCGAGGCCAGCCGGTGGGCGGGCAGCAGGCGCGCTCGGGGACCCATCGCCGCCAGCGCCGGGTAAAGCCCACTGGCGGCATCGGTTCCCAGCCCGCAGCTGCCCGCCGGCCTCGGCCCGAAGTGCCAGACGACCTCGGTGTCGGACTTCCGCACCTGGCTGGCGATGTGGTCGAAGCCGCTCGGCTCACGGGCCGTGAGCGATGCCGAGCAGATCGCGTCGACGGTGAAGATCAGGTCGTCGGCGGTGAGAGGCGCGCCGTCCGACCAGCGGAGCCCCCGCCTCAGCTTCAGGTCGACCGTCATGGACAGTCCATCGGCGCCCGCCTTGATGTCGCCGTTTGCCACCGTGGGGACCTCGCGGAGAAGCTCAGCATGTGGCTTGAGGTCGGGGCCGAGCGACCAGAGCGGCTCGAACAGCAGGCTCGCGACCCGGAGGTCGCCGTCGGTCGCCGCGTGGATGGGGTCGAGGGTGTCCGGGGCCTCCCAGTCGGCGAGCACCACGCTTCCGCCCTTGGAGGCGGGAGGTTCGGGCGCGTAGGTGGATCCGTCCGAGGAGGCTGGGGGCGCGGGGGGCGCTGGGCCGGCCTGACACGCAACCAGCAACGCCAGCAGGAGCAGTGCCCGCTTCAATCACAGTGAGGGTAGGCGAACCGGAGGTAGAATTCAGGACGCAGTGAGCGAAAGCAACGGAAAGCCCATTTCCAAAACCACGGCGACCTTCAAGGTCAAGGCTGGCCTCGCCGAGATGCTGAAGGGCGGCGTGATAATGGACGTCGTAACGGCCGACCACGCCCGGATCGCCCAGGAGGCCGGCGCGTGCGCGGTGATGGCACTTGAGCGCGTGCCGGCGGACATCCGCAAGGACGGCGGTGTCGCGCGGATGAGCGACCCCCGCCTGATCAAGGAGATCCAGGCGGCGGTGACCATCCCGGTGATGGCCAAGGCCCGGATCGGGCACTTCGTCGAGGCGCAGGTGCTCGAGGCGCTCGGCATCGACTACATCGACGAATCCGAGGTTCTGACGCCGGCCGACGAGGAGAACCACATCGACAAGCACGCCTTCAGGGTGCCCTTCGTGTGCGGCTGCCGCGATCTCGGTGAGGCCCTTCGCCGGATTGCCGAGGGCGCCGCCATGATCCGCACCAAGGGCGAGGCCGGCACCGGCAACGTCGTCGAGGCCGTCCGCCACATGCGCGCGGTGAACTCGGGCATTCGGCGCCTCAATGGCATGAACTACGCCGAGCTCGTCCATGAGGCCAAGAACATCGGCGCCCCGGTCGAGCTGCTCGCCGAGTGCCAGAAGCTGGGACGGCTCCCGGTCGTCAACTTCGCCGCCGGAGGCATCGCGACCCCGGCCGACGCGGCGCTGATGATGCAGCTGGGGGTTGACGGGGTCTTCGTCGGCTCCGGGATCTTCAAGTCGGGCGACCCGCTCAAGCGGGCCAAGGCGATCGTCGCGGCGACGACCTACCACGACCGGCCGGACATCATCGCCCAGGTCAGCGAGGACCTCGGCGAGCCGATGGTCGGCATCGAGATCCCGACGCTCCCGAAAGAAGAGCTGCTCGCTTCTCGCGGCTGGTAGCGAAAGGTCCACTAATCGGGGTCATGGCGCTCCAGGGCGCCTTCCAAGAGCACGTTCGGGCCCTGGAGGAAGTCGGTGCGCGCACCCGCCTGGTCCGTCTGGCGGCTGACCTGGACGGCCTCGACGGCCTTGTCATCCCGGGTGGCGAGAGCACCACGATGACGATGCTGATGGAGCGGATGGGCCTCTTCGACACGGTTCGCGACGCCGTCCTCGGCGGGCTGCCGACGCTGGGGACCTGCGCAGGGATGATCATCCTCGCCCGCCAGATGAGCGATGGGATCGAGGGCCAGCGTAGCTTTGCGGCGCTCGACATCGACGTCCGCCGCAACGGCTACGGCAGGCAGCTGGAGAGCTTCGAGGCGCCCGTCGACCTGGAGGGCGACGGGGATGCCTTTCCGGGCGTCTTCATCCGCGCGCCCCTGGTCGAGGACACGGGGACGACCGAGGTGATCGCCCGCCAGGCGGGACGCCCGGTCGGCGTGCGCAAAGGTAGGACGATGGCGCTCGCCTTTCATCCCGAGCTGAGCGGCGACCCTCGCCTCCACCGGGGATTCCTGAAGTTGGTCAAGTCGTGAGCCTCAGCGTCCGAACCGCCAGCTTCCGTGACCTGGGCAGGATCGAGGAGATCCAGCACGAAGGCGGCGGGGAGCTTTCGGAGACCGCGAGCCGGGGGCCGGTCAGGCTCTGGTCGCTGGTCAGCCAGACCCTCTCCTCGATCCTCCCGGCCCTCTATCACGAGACCCTGCTCTTCGTCGCCGAGGAGCATGGCAAGGTCACCGGCTTCATCCAAGCCTCCAACCGACCGGCCGCGATCGGGCTGGTCGGCGCAACCACCCTGCAGGTCCTGAACCTCTGCGTCGATCCCGCCGCCGACACCGACGACACCGCAAGGCTGCTGATCGACCACCTGACCAACCAGGCCCTCGAGCGCGGCGTCCTCCGCCTCTTCGTGCGGCTGCCGCTGGATGACCCGCTGACAACGATCTTCCGCAAGCACAGCTTTCGCCAGTACGCGATGGAGAGTGTCCTCTACACCGAGAAGCCGAGCGGCAAGCCCTGCCCCGAGCTGCCCGGCCTGCGGCCGGAGCGGAGCCGCGACCACGCGCTCGTCTACCAGCTCTACCGAAAGCTGACGCCGCGGGGCATCGCGACCATCGAGGCGCCGACCTTCAAGGAGTGGCGCGCCCTCCAGGGGGAGTGGTTCGGCCACCACCCGATCCGGGGGGAGTCGGACGAGCAGTTCGTCGTCGACCGGACCGAGACCGTGGGCTGGCTCAGGGTCCAGCAGAGCTCGAGCACCCGCCCCAGTACGCTCTCCTTCATGGCGCTGCCCGAAGATCGCCTGCCGGATGAGCTCGCCGACCACGCTCTCGGCCTGCTGGGAACTCGCCCTGGACCTGTCTGGTCGAGCCTCCGTCACTATGATTCGCACATGATCGAGGCTCTTCGAAGCCGGGGTTTCGAAACGCTGGTAAACCAGTCGCTGATGGTGAAAGAGCTCGCCCAGCGGGTCAGCGCACGCGAAAAAGGAATGGTCCCCGCGTTCGGTTGATGTCCGATCCCCTAATCAGCGGCAGCGATGCTGCCTGGGATTCCGAGATCGAGCTCCTCGCCCAGACGTTGCCCACTCACCTCTATCAGGCGCTCCACGAACGGATCGATCCCACCCAGCTGCTGGAGATCGTGCTCGACCTCGGGCGCGAGCCGGAGGCGCGGGTCCCCGGTCGCGAGGTGCTTCTCGGCGATCGTGCCGTGACCGCCGCCGACCTCGACTACGTTGCCAACCGGGTCGGTCAGTTCGGAGACGACAACCGCGCCGGAATCGAGCGGACGCTGCACCGCGTCTCCGCCATCCGCAACCGCGGCGGCCGGATCGTGGGCCTGACCTGCCGGGTGGGCCGGGCCGTCGGCGGTACGGCCGAGATCATCCGGGATATCGCGCTGACCGGGAAGTCGATCCTCCTCCTCGGCAAGCCCGGCATCGGCAAGACGACGATCCTCCGCGAGTGCGCCAGGATGCTCGCCGACGAACAGCGCAAGCGGGTCGTAATCGTGGACACCTCGAACGAGATCGGGGGCGACGGCGACATCCCCCATCCCGGCATCGGCCGAGCCCGCCGGATGCAGGTGGCGACCCCGCTTCTGCAACACGCGGTGATGATCGAGGCGGTCGAGAACCACATGCCGGAGGTCATCGTCATCGATGAGATCGGCACCCAGCTCGAGGCGGAAGCGGCCCGGACGATCGCGGAGCGGGGCGTCCAGCTGATCGCGACCGCCCACGGCCAGACGCTCGAGAACCTGCTCGTCAACCCGACCCTCAACGATCTCCTCGGCGGCATCCAGAGCGTCACCCTCTCCGACGAGGAGGCCCGCCGCCGGGGCACCCAGAAGTCGGTCCTCGAGCGCAAGGCGCCGCCCACCTTCGACGTCCTTGTCGAGATCCAGGACCGGGAGCGGGTGGCGATCCACATGCCCCTCTCGGACGTCGTCGACTCCGCCCTCCGGGGCGACTTGCCGGCTCCGAGGATCCGGCTCCGGACGCGCGATGGACGGGTGCTCTCCAACGTCGAGGAAGACCATCGCGAAGCACCGACCGAAGGCGCCGGCAACGGCCGCCTGGCGCTGCCCGGCGCGGTTCCCGCGGGACCCGCCAAGAAGCCGCGCAGCGTGTTCGCCTACGGCGTCAGCCGGGGCTACATCGAGCATGCAGCGCGCGACCTCGACCTGCCGCTGAGGATCCTCGGCAACCCGGAGGGCGCCGACCTCGTCCTGACACTGAAGAACCATTACCGTAAGCGGCCCGACAGCATCCGCCAGG
>JALZAP010000025.1 GCA_030948245.1 Candidatus Dormiibacterota bacterium
GGCTCGCTCAGCGAGACGATCCGGATCGCCCGCCGCTGCTCGGAGCTGGGGGTCGAAGTCGGCGCGCATCCCGGCTACGACGACCGGGAGAGCTACGGCCGGGTCGAGACGGGCATCTCCCTGGCCGACTACGAGGCGCTCGTCGCAGCCCAGGTGGCTGCCCTTGCCGCAATCGCGCCGATCGCATACGTCAAGGCGCACGGGGCCCTCTACCATCGTGCGCAGGCCGATCCGTCCGCCGCCGCCGCGCTGGCGCGGGTCGCAGCACGCCACGGTGTTGGGCTTGTCGGCCAGCCGGGCTTCCCGATTCTCGCCGCCGCCCTGAAGGCGGGCATCCCCGGCCACCGGGAGGGGTACGCCGATCGCGCCTACCAGGCCGACGGACGGCTTGCCCCGCGCGGCCAACCCGGCGCTGTGCTCGCGCCCGAGCAGGCCGTCGAGCAGGCGATCCGACTGGCGAGGTCCGGCGATTACGACACCATCTGCCTCCATGGCGACTCGCCCGGCTCCGAGCGCGTCGCGGCGGCCGTTCGCGCCGGTCTCGACGCCGCCGGCATAACGACCGGCCGGCTGCGTCGGTAATCTTTCACGGTGCTTGAAGTTGGAGACGTTGCGCCGGACTTCGAGCTTCCAGCGACAGGCGGGGCGCCGATCAGGCTCTCCGAGGCAGTCAGGCGCAACCGCGCCACCGTGATCGCCTTCTACGTCCTCGACTTCACGCCCGGTTGACGGAATGAGCTTTCCGAGTTTCGGAACCATTACGAGGATTTCGCGGCGAATGGCATCGGCATCTTCGGCGTCAGCGTCGACAGCGTCTATTCGCACGGCGCGTTCGCCAAGGAGCTGGGCGGCCTCCCCTTCGAGCTGATCGCCGACTTCGAGCGCAGGATGGTCGACGCCTGGGGCGTCCGCCGCACCGACCTCGATGGCTATGACGGCGTCCCCCGGCGGACGATCTTCATCCTCGACCCGGACATGAAGGTGCACTGGCGCTGGATCACCAGTCCCGAGCAGCGGCTGCCTGACACGCTGGAGGTCCTGGCCGAGGCGAAAAAGGTCGGCAAAGCGCCCGCCAAACCGCGCGGCAAGCCGGCGACGGCCCCCAAGACGAGGAAGACCAAGAAGGCCTAGCGGACCGCCCTAGCCGATCTGTTCCAGCGCGGCACGAAGCCCGCGCCACTCGTGCTGCGCATCGGCGATGGTCACCTCCCGGAAGGTCAGCCGGTCACCCGGGACAAGCTGGGCGGCGAGCGGCAGCGCTGCGCGCGTGACGCCGAGGATGACGGGGTAGCCGCCGGCGGTCTGGTGGTCGGCCATCAGGAGGATCGGCTGGCCGCCGATCGGGAGCTGGACCGCCCCCATCGTCAGGCCGATCGAGAGCAGCTCCTGCCCGCTCAGCTCGAGCGGGGTCCCCTCCAACCGGTACCCCATCCGGTCGGCGTCGCGGCTCACCGTGAAGGTCCCCTTCAGGAGCGCTGTGCGCGAGGCGCGGTTCAGGCGGCGATGATGCGGCCCCGGAACCGCGGCGAGGGCGGGTTCCCGGCTGTAGCCTGGCAACAGCCGGCGCGAGAGGTGGCGACCGGCGATCAGCGGCCGCGGCGGCGGAGAGGCAATGGAAAGCGCATCCCCCGCCTCCAGGGTCCGGCCGTCGAAGCCGCCCTTCTCGACCAGCAAGTAGGTCGACAGCGAACCCAGCCAGCGGCTGCCGGCGAGCCCGCCGGCGACCGCGATGTAGCACCGCGCCCCCAACCTGCGGGCCGCGAAGCTGAGACGCTCGCCCGCCGCCAGGTAGACCCCGGTCCAGAGCGGCACCTCGGCGCCGTTCACGGCCGGCGTGAAATCGGCACCGGTAACCGCCACCAGGCAGGGTTGGAGGGCGAGCAGCACCGGGCCGGTCAGCGCGCACTCGAGTCCGGCGGCGCCCTCGGGGTTGCCGACCAGCCGGTTGGCGGCGGCGAGCGCGAAGCGGTCCATGGCGCCCGACGGCGGTACGCCGAACTTGCGATGGCCGGGCCGGCCGAGGTCCTGGACGGTCGTCAGCAGGCCGGGCTTTTCGACCTGGAGAACGGCATCGGGTGAGAGTGCTGGCCTGGCCAAGAGGCTAGACGGGGTGGAACTTCACCCGGTCGCCCGGGCGGAGGAGGCTGGGAGGGTCGTTCTCGGCCAGGAACATGGGCATCGAGGTCCGTCCGAGGAGATGCCAGCCACCCGGCGTGGGAAGCGGGTAGACGCCGGTCTGCTCACCGGCCATCGCGACCGAGCCGGCTGGAACGTGGGTCCGGGGGACCCGCCGCCGGGGCAGCTGGAGGGCGGCCGGCAGGGGGCCGAGGTAGGCGAAGCCAGGCACGAAGCCGACCATGAAGACGCGGTAGATGGGCCGGCTGTGGAGCTTGACGATGTCGGCGATGGCGAGGCCCAGCAGCTCCGCCGACTCGGCCAGGTCGGGGCCGTCGTAGCTTACCGGGATCCGGTGCAGCCGCCCGCTCGGGCCCACCCGCGGCTTCTCCTTCAGGAGCCTGCCGATCGCCGCCCGAAGGGCCGTATAGCTGGTCCGATCGGGGTCGTAGTGAACCGTGACGGTGGAGTAGCCGGCGAAGGCCTCCTTGACACCGGAGCGCTTCTCGAGCGCGGCGGCCAGCGCATGGCAGCGAGAGTTGAGGGCGGTGTCGATCCTGCTCCCCAGCTCGACGAGGAGGGCAGCATCGCCGAGCGGCCAGGTCTTCTCAGGCATCGGCGAGCGACGCGGTCGCGTGCGCTGAGACGAGCATCGCGTAGAGGACGCCGGGGACAACCCCGACCAGCAACAGTCCGACGCCGGAGAGCCCGATCGCCCAGGCGGTGACGATGGCGACGACCGCCAGGTTCCAGGCCGGGAAGCGCCGCCGCACGGTGCGGAGCGCGGCCGGCACGTCGAGGAGGTCCGTATGACGGCCGCTCCGGGCGAGGCGGGCGGTCGCCGGTGGCATCAGCACGAGCAGGAGTATCCCCCAGGGGAGGGCCGCCACCGCGCCGGAGATCACCAGCGCCAGGCCGTCCCTCACGACGGGATCAGCGACTTCTCCAAGAAGGCGCCCGGCCGGCGCGCTGAGCGCGAGGGCCAGGAGCGCGAAAGGGGCGGTAAGGCCGGCGATGACGACGGCGAGAAGCAGGCCCTCGGAGAGCAGCCGCGGAAGCGGCCGCCAGGGCGGTGGACCTGCCTCCGGATCGGCCGCCGCGCTGCGTACGACGGCGACGGTGTAGCCGAGGAGGGGCACCAACCCGAGCGGCAGCAGGAGGAGCAGCAGGACGCCGATCAGCCAGGCGCGGCCCGCTCCTCGCCGGAAGGGAAAGCCGAAGGAGCCGGCGACCCGATCCATTACGCTCGAAGGAGATGGACACGGCGGAGATGATGGCCGTCGCCCTGGCCCAGGCGGGGCTCAAGGAGGTGCCCTCCGACTCCGGGGTTCACATCGCCGGTTCTGGGCTCAGACGGGCCCTGTTCGGGATCGACCTCGAGGTCGGCGAACTGCTCTATGCGAGGGATGCCGGCTTCGATGTCGTGGTGGCGCACCACCCGGTCGGTGACGGCGGAGCCAGCGTCCAGTTCACCGACGTCATGTGGCGGCAGGTGGACCAGCTGACCGAGGAGGGCATCGCTGAGCCGGTCGCCCGCGCCGCGGTTGCCGAGCGGGTGGCGACCGTACATCGCCGCCGCCACATGGTCAACCCCAACCGGGTGCTCGACACCGCCCGGCTGATCGGCCTTCCCTTGCTGAACATCCACCTTCCGCCCGACATTGTGACCCGCCGCTACCTCCAGGACCTGGTCGCCGAAAAGGTCGGCCCGGAGACCCCGATCGGGGCTCTGCTCGAGGTGCTGGAGGCGATTCCCGAGATGCGCGGCTCGCTCGTCAGGCCCGAGGCCTGGATCGGCGACGTTGACAACCCGGTCGGCCGAGCGGCGGTGGCGATCGCCGGTGGCACCAACGGCGGCTACCCGGTTTTCCGGACCTACTACGCCGCGGGCGTCAAGACGATCCTGGCGATGCACATCGACGAGTCGGACTTCCTCCGCCTGCGGGCGGAGGCACCGGCCGACTGCAACTTCGTCGTCACCGGCCACATGCCCTCCGACTCGATCGGCATCAATCGGCTGATCTGGGGTCTCGAGGACCGCGGCCTGGAGTGCACCAGGACCAGCGGCATCATCGGCGCGCCGCGATCAGCATCGGCCTGACAGTTCCGACCAGGTAGAGGCTGCCGCAGACCAGAAGCACTCCCTCGAGACCCGCCAGCTCGATTGCCCGCCAGACCGCCAGCTCCGCCGAGGCGAACACCTCGCCGCCGCCCCAGAGCTCGGCGAGGTGCTCCGGCGCTGCGGCCCGGGGGCTCTCGGCGGCTGTGAAGACGACCTCCGCCGGCCGCAGCTGGCGAAGCTCGGCAAGCGAAGCCGGCAGGTCTTTGTCGGCCATCATCCCGAAGACGACCACGAGCCGGCGGCCGGCCGCCAGCTCCGGGATCGTCTGCGCCAGCCAGCGGATCGCGGCCGGGTTGTGGCCGCCGTCGAGGAGAACCGTGGGGTGGTCGCCGACGTGCTCCAGGCGGCCTGGCCAGACGACCCCCGCGAGGCCCGCGCGCATCGACTCGCAGCCCACGCCGTCGATAGCGTGAGCAGCGGCAACGGCGAGGGCCGCGTTGTCCCCCTGGAACCGGCCCAGCAGCGGCGTCCGGACTGAGCAATTGAAGCCGGGGCCCTTCACGTCGACCTCGACGCCCTCCCAGCCGAGGGTCCGGCGAGCGTGGTGGATCTCGCCGTGGAGGCGCCAGACGGTGGCGCCGACCTCGGCGGCGCGCGCTCCGATGGCGACCATCGCGCGCGGCGAGGCGCCGGTCACCACGGTGTTGCCGGCCTTGATGACGCCGGCCTTCTCGGTGGCGATCTTCTCGATCGTGTCGCCCAGGTACTGCTGGTGGTCGAGATCGACGTTGGTGACGATGGCCACGCCGAGGTCGAGAACGTTGGTCGCGTCGAGTCTGCCGCCCAACCCGACCTCGATCACCAGGCGGTCGCAGCGCCGCGACAGGTAGGCGAGCGCGATCGTCGTCAGCAGCTCGAACTCGGTCGGCGGGCCCAGCTCCTGGTCGAGCCCCTCGAGCCGGGGCAGCAGCCAATCGACCGCCGAGGCGAACTCGCCTTCCGAGATCGGCATGCCGTCGACCTGGATCCGCTCCGTGTAGGAGCTGAGGTGGGGGCTCGGCATGGTACCCACCGTGTGGCCGGCCTCGTGCAGGATGGCGGCCAGCATCGCCGCCGTGGATCCCTTGCCGTTGGTCCCCGCCACCAGTGCTCCTCGCAAGCCAAGCTGCGGGTTGCCGGCCCGCTCGAGGATCGCGCGTGTTCGGTCCAGTCCCAGCTTGACGCCGAAGCGGCCGCGGCTGGTGATCTGATCGACCGCCTCGGCGTAGTTCAGGGCCGCCGCCGGACCTCCGCGTCATACGTGTTGCTGACAAGCATCGCGCGCGTCATGGGACCGACTCCTCCAGGATTCGGTGTGAGCCATCCGGCCACCTCGGCGACCTCGGGAGCGACGTCGCCCGCGACGCGGCCGTCGACCCGACCGACTCCGACGTCGACCACGGCGGCGCCGGGCTTGACCCAAGCGGGCGGAATGTAAAACGTTTTACCGACCGCGGCGACCAGGATGTCGGCCTCCCGGCAGAGCGCGTCCAGGCTCTCGGTCCGGCTGTGGCAGATGGTCACCGTCGCATGCGCCAGGAGGAGGAGCAGCGCGACCGGCTTGCCGACGAGGTTGCTGCGGCCGACGACGACGGCGCGACGGCCGGCGATGGGGACCTCGTGGTGGCCGAGCAGCCCCATGATCCCCGCCGGCGTGCAGGGCTTCACGGTCGGCTCCCCCAATGCCAGCCGCCCGGTGTTGAAGGGATGCAGTCCGTCGACGTCCTTAACGGGAGAGATCGCCTCGACCACCGCCTCGGCATCGACCCCGGCGGGCAGCGGCATCTGGACCAGGATCGCGCTCACGTCCGCATTGGCGTTCAAGCCGGAGACCAGGGAGACGACCTCGTCCGTCGTCGCAGTCGCCGGCAGCCGGTGGTCGGCTGAGGCGATGCCGACCCGCTCTGCATTCTTCTGCTTCATCCGCACGTAGGTCGCCGACGCCGGGTCGTCACCAACCAGCACGGTGGCCAGCATCGGGGCCGGTGCCCCGGCCGCAACCCTTGCCCGCACCTTCGCCTCGAGGTCGATGTAGATCGACTCGGCGAGCGTTCTGCCATCCAGGATCTGCGCTGTCACGCGCGACGAGCGGCCTCCGCGACCAGCCGGATCACCTCGCGCAGCTCGCGGCCGCTCTCCTTCGCGAGGCGTCGCGCATCATCGTACTCGGGCGCCCACTCGACGGCCATGCCGTCGATGTACTTGACCTTTACCCGCGCCGCGCCGAGCTCGGTGCTGACCTCGACCACCTGGCGATCGGCGATCACGCGCCGCGTCTCGGTGATCCGCACGCCGAGCGTCGAGCTGCGCCGGAGCAGCAGGTCGGTGAGCGCAACCGCCTGGTCGCGCGCGGTCATAACGCTGATCAGGTGGCCGGGCCGGCCCTTCTTCATCAGCGCCGGCGCCACCGAAACGTCGAGCGCGCCGGCCTGCATGAGGTCCTCGACAAGCGCCGCCAGCAGGTTCCCGGCCATGTCATCGAGGTTGGTCTCGAGCACTGTGACGACGTCCTCGGATCGCGTGGCGAACTCACCCAGCCAGACCCGGAGCAGGTTGCCCGGACGGTCCCGACCGCCGACCCCGTAGCCGATGACGCGGGGCCTCATCACCGGCCGCTCGAAGCGAGCGGTGACGGCCAGGATCGCGGCGCCGGTCGGTGTCACCAACTCCAGCGTGGAGTCGACCGGTTCCAGTACGGCGCCCGCGTCCGCGAGCAACTGAAGGGCGGCGGGTGCCGGCAGGGGCAGGTCGCCGGACAAGCCCCGCTCAGCCGGAAGGGGAGAGGCGTAGACCTCCTCGACCCCGAGCTGCTCGAGCAGCCAGAAGGCGCCGGCCAGGTCGACCAGCGTGTCGGCGCCGCCCAGCTCGTGGAGGTGGATCTCGTTCACCGGCACGCCGTGGAGGCGCGACTCGGCCTGCCCCAGCTGCCAGAGCGCGGCCAGGGTGCGGTTGCGGGCTCGTTCGGGAATCTCGGTCGCCTCCGCGACCAGCCGCTGGAGCTCGGGCAGCGCCCGAACCGAGCCGTCGCCGGCGCGGACCACGACGCGCTGCCCCCCGATGTGGCCGCGCTCCTCCCGCCGCAATTCGATGGTGACCTCCTCCTCCAGCCCGAGAGCCATCACCACTCGGTCAAGCAGGGCCGGGTCGCCGCCGGCGTCGAGCAGGGCGCCCAGCACCATGTCGCCGGAGATGCCGGAGAAGCAGTCGAAGTAGGCGACCCGGGTCACGGCCGGCTGATCTCCACCGCCACCGAGCTGAACTCACCCGGCAGAGGGGGCTTCTTGCGAACGCGTACCACCGTCCGGCTGACGCGCGGGAGCTCCAGGAGTCGCTCGGCAATCCGCTGGGCGACCGCCTCCAGCAGGTGGCACGGTTCGCCCTCGACGACCTCGCGGACGAGGTCGTAGGCGCGCGCATAGTCGATCGTGTCTTCGAGCCGGTCGGAGGCGCCAGGCGCGCGGAGGTCGCCTTCCAGCTCGACGTCGACGCTGAAGCGGGCGCCGAGCTCCCGCTCCGCCGGGAACACCCCGTGCCGGCCGAAGAATGCCATGCCGTCCATCAGGATCCGGTCCACCGGCAGCATTATCGGCTTGCGCCGGTTGCCTCTCCGAACGAGCGGCCCGATCGCGAGCGAACGGTTCGGGAATGCGAGACAGGGCTCGTCGGGTAAAAGGACGGTGGGAATGAGCAATCAGGTCAACGAGTCGCCGGAGGACCGGCAGGCGGCGAACGCCGCCAAGATGGTCGGCCGCAACCCCTGGCTGGCCCTGCTCGTGCTCTGCATGGGCTTCTTCATGATCTTGCTCGACACCACGATCGTGAACATCGCGATCCCGAGCATCATCGACGCCCTGAAATCGACGCTCGACCAGATCCTCTGGGTCCTGAACGCCTACATCCTGGTTTACGCCGTGCTCCTGATCACGGCCAGCCGGTTGGGCGATCGCTACGGCCAGCGCAACCTGTTTGTCGCCGGTCTGGCAGTGTTCACGATCGCCTCCGCGCTCTGCGGGCTGGCCCAGGACACCAACCAGTTGATCGCCGGGCGGGTCATCCAGGGCGTCGGCGGTGCCATGCTCACCCCGCAGACGCTGGCAGTGATCAGCGTCATGTTCCCGCCCCAGCGGCGCGGCGCCGCGATGGGGATCTGGGGGGCGGTAGCCGGCGTCGCCACCGTCGCCGGACCGACGCTCGGTGGCTTCCTCGTCACCAACATTGACTGGCGCTGGATCTTCTACGTCAACCTGCCGGTCGGCATCGCCGCGATCGTCCTCTCCTTCCTCTTCATTCCTGACCTCCGTCCAGGCCGGCAGCACGGCTGGGACGTGCCTGGCATCCTGCTCTCGACCGCCTCCCTCTTCCTGCTCGTCTTCGGCCTGATCGAGGGCCAGCGCTTCAATTGGGGCACCGTGACGGGCTTCATCAGCATCCCATTGATACTGGTCGCGGGGATCGTCCTCCTGGTCCTCTTCCTGGCCGTCGAGCAGCGAGCCAGCGAGCCCCTGGTGCCGCTGGCGCTTTTCCGCAACCGCAACTTCGCGATCCTCAACTGGGTGTCCGGCGCGATGGCGTTCGGAATGCTCGGCCTCTTCCTGCCGCTGACCATCTACCTCCAGAGCGTGGTCGGGCTGACCGCGTTCCAGGCCGGGCTCGCCTTCGCTCCGATGTCGCTCACGTCGATGGTGGTTGCGCCCAACGCGGGCCGGTTGACCGACCGGATCGGCGGCAAGTACATCCTGCTCACCGGCCTCGCCCTCTTCGGAATCGGAATGGCGGGCATCGACTTCAGCGCCGGCCTCGACTCCACCTGGTTGACGTTCCTCCCCTGGCTGATCGTCGCCGGCTTCGGGATGGGCTGCATCTTCGCGCCCGCCACAACGGTCGCCATGCGGAACATCCCCCAGCACCTGGTCGGCGCAGCGTCCGGCGTCTTCAACACCACCCGACAGCTGGGCGGCGCGATCGGCTCCTCGATCGTCGGCGCCGTGCTCCAGAACCGGCTCAGCGCTGCCCTGAACCACGAGGCGGCAGCGCGGGCGGGGCAGCTTCCCAGCCAGCTGCCGGCAACCGCGAAGCAGAAGATCGTCTCGTCCTTCAGCAGCAGCGGCCAGGGCGGCCTCGAGGTCGGGCGCGGCCAGACCGGCGCCGGCAGCTCCGCCGTCCAGCTGCCTCCCAACATCCCGGCCAGCGTGGCCCATCAGGTCCAGCAGCAGGTCGCGGCCTACTTCCACGATGTCTTCGTGAACGCCTACATGACCGCGATGCGTCCGACGCTCCTGATCTCGGTCGCGGTCGTCCTGCTGGCGGCGATCAGCTGCCTCGGCATCCAGCGCCGGAAGGCCGCCTCAGCCGCGGCGGAGCAGGAGCTCGAACGGGGAAGAGCGGCGGCCGGCTAGGCCTTTCCGCCGCCGCTGAGCAGGCGGAGCACGCCGAGCAGGACGACAGCTCCGATGAAGGCGACGACCAGGCTTGGCCAGAAGCCGGCGGTGCCCTGGACAAAGTAGCCGACGAGCCAGCCGCCGATGAAGGCGCCGGCCACTCCGACGATGATGTCGACGATGCAGCCGAAACCGCGGCCACGCACGACCCGACCCGCGACCGCCCCGGCGACCAGGCCGATGACGATCCAGCCCAACCACCCGAAGCCGGGGTCCAGCTGGAGTGCCAGGAAGGTCAGGTGCATCGCGGCAAAACGGTACTACCTTTAGGGGGGAGGCCGCCCTCATCTACCCTTTCGACCGGTTCACGGAGCGCGCCAAGAAGGTGCTCCTGCACGCCCAGGAGGAGGCCGAGAAAGCCAATCACAGCTACATCGGCACCGAGCACCTCCTGCTTGGTTTGCTGAGGGAGCCGGAAGGCCTGGCGGCTCGGGTCCTGACGTCCCTCGGCATCGGGATCGATGCCGTTCGGACCAGGATCGAGGACGTACTCGGGCGGTCGAGCCCGCACAAGCTTGTCCAGATCATCCCGACCTCGAGGGTCAAGCGGGCGATCGAGCTCGCCTTCGACGAAGCCCAGAAGATGCGCGACGACTTCGTGGGGACGGAGCACCTGCTGCTCGGGGTGCTGGCCGAGGGAGAGGGCGTCGCCGCCCATGTGCTGACGGATCTGGGCGCCGGCGAGGCGACCGCCAGGGCGGAGATCGAGCGGGTCCGAGGTCGAAGCGAGGTCGAAAGCCAATCGGCTCGGGTCGACCGCATCTTCGAGGTCCGGGCTCGCGTCCTGGTCCACGACAGGAATCCTCCCCACCGGCTCTGGGAAGGGCGGGTAACGGGCCATGAGGGCGACCGATTCCAGGTTGAGATCGACGACCACCCCGGTGGCCGCGTGTTCCTGGTCGAACCCGAGCTCATGCACCCCATCCCGCTGTACGGGGCGCTGACCTGCCAGCTCTGCCAACCGATCTGAGCCAGCCGCTGGGCTAGCGGTACACCCCGTTGTGGCCGGTGCTGATGGTGCCGGCGTTGGGAAAGTAGGTGAGGCCGTGGGCGCCGGCGCCGGCGCGGATCGTTTTGAGCACATTTCCAGTCTCGGTGTCGATCACGGCAACGCTGCCGTAGTAGCGTCCGGACGCCCAGAGCTGCTTGCCGTCGGGAGAGAGCTGCAGCATGTCGGGACTGCCGCCGATCTTCCAGGTCGCGACGACGCTCCGCGACTGGACGTCGATCACCGAGATCGAGCCGGCGTCACGGTTGCTCACGTACATGAAGTGGGTGTCACGGGAGACCTGGAGGCCATGGGCGCCACGGGCGGTGGGCAGGAAGGCGAGCTCGCGCATCTTCACAGGGTCGATGATGGAGACGCCGTTGCGGCCCTGGTTGGTCACGTAGAAGACGTCGCCGGCCGGCGCGAGCCGGACGTCGATCGGCAGCCCGCCGACATTGAGCGAGTCGGTGATCTGCAT
>JALZAP010000026.1 GCA_030948245.1 Candidatus Dormiibacterota bacterium
CCCCACATCCTGATGCGGTTCTTCACCGTCCCCAACGGGCGTGCGGCGCGCACCTCGGTGGGATGGGCGATGGGGCTGATCGGGTCCTTCTACCTGATGACGACCTTCCTCGGCTTCGGGGCCGCGATCCTGGTCGGCAAGACGCACATCTGCGCCAAGATCGACGCCTCCGGCAAGTGCCTGAGCGCACTCAACAACAACCTCTCCGTGCCGCGCCTGGCTGACACGCTGGGCAACGAATTCTTCGGTTCCGTCGGCGGCGAGTTCCTGCTCGCCTTCATTGCTGCGGTGGCCTTCGCCACCATCCTCGCCGTCGTCGCCGGCCTTACCCTCGCCGCGTCGAGCGCCTTCTCCCACGACTTCTATGTCAATGTCGTGCGCGCCGGCCGCCAGGTCTCGGAGCGCGAGCAGGTGAGCGTCGCGCGGATCACCGCCGCCGGCGTCGGCATCCTTTCGATCGTCCTCGCATCAGGAACCGGTGCGACGACCAACGCCGCGGCCCTCGTCGCCGGCCTCGCCTTCGTCATCGCCTCTTCGGCGAACCTGCCCGCGATCCTCTTCACCCTCTTCTGGAAGCGCTTCAACACCTATGGCGCGGTCGCTGCCCTGATCGGCGGCACCGTGATGACGATCTGGCTCTACGCGATCGGGCCGGGCTTCAGCACCACGCCTCCCAAGAGCCCACTCTTCCCGCTCGCCAACGTCGGCCTTGTCTCGATCCCCTTCGGCTTCCTCTGCGCAATCATCTTCACCTGGCTGGGCGAGCTGTTCCGAGCCGACCGGCTGGCGGAGAAGAAATTCCACGAGATCGACGTCCGCGCCTACACCGGGTTGGGTGCGGAACCTGCGGGCGAGGACGTGGCGGCGGAACCGGTGGCAGCCCGCTAGTTCGTTTCGAGGGGTCGGCACCAGTCGGCCGGCCCCTCACCGGCGGTCGCCATCCAGCTTTCCCTCCCCACAGGTGGGGGAGGGTGGACACGATTATCCGGCGCCGAGAGCGGTCAGGTTGCGCCGGCTCACGGCGAGGCACTCGAAGGGGTCCCCGCGGCACTCGTCCTGCTCGACGACCAGCACCTCCGTCCCCGCCTCCTGGCAGGCCGCCAGCACGTCGGTCCAGTCGAGGTTGCCCTCGCCGATCTCCGCCATCACGGGTTCGCCGTCGACGACGGCCATGTCCTTGATGTGAACCGTCGGCGCCCGGCCCTGATAGCGCCTGATCCAGGCCGCCGGATTGCCGCCGCCGTACTGGACCCAGTAGGTGTCGAGCTGGGTGCCGAGCGCCGGTCCGCCCGCCTGGAAGAGGCGCTCGAGCCCGGTTTCCGAGGCAAGCCGCTCCAGCTCGAAGCTGTGGTTGTGGTAGGAGAGCCGGACCCCGGCCGACTTCATTGTCCGAGCAACCTCGCCGGCCTCGCCGCCGAAGCGGGCGTAGCCATCGGCATTGTGATAGTCGGTCGGCATACTGGGCACCGCGACGTGGTCGCAGCCCCACGTCCGGCAGTCCTCGAGCACCCCCTCGAGGTCATCGCGCAGCCGATCCCAGGGGATGTGCGCCGAGCACGCCGCCAGACCGTTGTCGCGCAGCAAGCGCGCCAGGCGGGCCGGTTCGATGGGCCCGAGCCCTGCCAGCTCGACACCTTCGTAGCCCATCTCCCGGACGCGCTGGAGGCCGGAGGCGATCGCCTCCGCGTCCCGGAGCTGGTCGCGAAGCGTATAGAGCTCGACCGCGATCATTTGCGTCAACGCGGGCTCCGGGCCGGCATCGGGGCGGGGCGCTCACAACTGCTGGCGACCTCGACGTGCCGGCCGCTGGTCGTCGATTCGGCCAGCGATTGGAGCACGTCGAGCACGTGGAGAGCAAAAGTGCCGGAGGCGCGCGGCGGCCGTCCCTCGGCGGCCGCCCCGACCATTTCGATGACCCCGATCCCCCGCTGATTGGGCTTGCCGGCGGAGTATTCGCCAGACAGCGGCACGTCGCGCCAGCCGGCGTCGTCCGCGTTGAGCTTCACGCGGATCGGCCCTCCGAACGTGTTCGGATCGGGCGCGTTGAGCACGCCTCCCGCGCCATAGAGCTGGAGATAGGGCAGGTCGGCGCCCCAGATCCCGAAGGTTGCCACCAGGTTGGCCAGCGCTCCCGACTCAAATTGGACCACGCCGCTCACGTAGGTGTCGGTCCCGACACTGAACGTCTCACCGGCATGGGGACCGGACCCGATCACGCGCTCGGGGAAAAGGATGCGACCGAGGGCGGTGACACGCTGGACCGGGCCCAACAGGCCGACGAGGGCCGACACGTAATAGATCCCGACGTCCCAGAGTGGCCCGGCGCCGGCCTGGTACAGGAAGGCCGGATCGGGGTGCCACGGCTCCGGGCCCGGGCTGAAGAAGAAAGCCGAGGCGGCGAGGGGCGAGCCGATTATCCCCCCGTCGAGCACCGTCCGGCAGGTCTGCAGGCCCGCGCCGAGCACGGTGTCGGGAGCGCAACCGAGCTGGAGCCCGCGCTCCGCAGCCTCGCGGACCAGGGCCTCGCCCTGCACCCGGTCCACGGCCAGCGGCTTCTCCGACCAGACGTGCTTACCGGCCTGGAGGGCCGCCAGCGAGATCTCGTAGTGGGCGATGGGCACCGTCAGGTTGACGACGAGGTCGATCTCCGAGTCGGCCAGCAGATCAGCGGGACTGCACGCGCGGTCGATGCCAAACTCGGCCGCCCGCGCGACGGCCCGTTCCGGAAATGTGTCCGCGCAGGCGATGACCTCGACCTCCGGCGCCGCCGTAAGGTTCCGCAGGTAGACCTGGCTGATGTTTCCGCAGCCGATTACACCAACCCTCATGCCTGGCTGGAAAGCTTAGGCGTGAGCCGTCCTACGCGATTCCTGGGTCTCCGAACGTTGCTGGCCCCCACCACCGGGACCCGCCCGAACAATGAAAAGAAAGCTGCTTCGGCTGAAGGAGGCTACTCGTCCTCGATCTGGTTGAACATGAGGCTGTCCTGGATGTCGTACAGGACGTCCATCGCGTCGGGCACCGTCGCAACGCTCCGGGCGCCCCGGATCTCCGCTGCGCGGGTTTCCACGATCAACTCGTCAACGGCGACCGAGAGCCGCTGGGGCATCTTCGCCTGGTCGGCCAGGTTCAGCATCTCCAGCTCGTTCAGCAGCTGGTCGATGTAGCGCATGCGGTTACGGCGGGCGTACTTCGTCGCCCGCTCCTGCCGGTCCTTCTCTGTCAGGACCTCAATCTCTACACAAGCATCTTCAAGCATTGTTACAGCGTCTCAACCCCCTTTGTGTCCATTCTATGGCCCGGTTCCAGGTTGTCAACAACCGATTTGCTACCGCCGGCGCGGGTCATGTATTCCGGCCGAGATCGGCTCCACGCGTCCATGATTCCCGCAGCAGCAGAATTTCATGCGGACCTGAATGAATCCTGAAGCCCACCCGATTCCGACCCTCACCAGCGCCCAGGTGGCGGAAATCGACCGGCTTGCCGCCGATCGCTTCGAACTCCCGGTCGAGTGGCTGATGGAGGCGGCGGGATGGCAGGTGGCCCGACACTGCCGGGGCAAAACGGCCGTGCTCTGCGGGAAGGGTTCGAATGGCGGCGACGGACTGGCGGCCGCCCGCCATCTCCACCGCTGGGGCCGGCTCCACTCGGTTGCCGCGCTCGATCGAGGCTCGTTGAAGGGTGCCGCCGCCAGGATGGCGGGTGCCCTGGAAGCGGTCGGGGTCGAGATCACAGATCAGCCTCGACTCGACGGCTCGGTGCTGGTCCTCGACGCGATCTTCGGCACCGGCCTCAACCGGCCGCCGGAGGGAACGGCGGCGGCCTGGATCGAGGCGATCAACTCTTCGGGCATAAGGGTCCTGGCGGTCGACCTCCCTTCCGGTCTCGATGCCGACGACGGGCGCGCGTTGACGCCCGCCGTTCGCGCCGACGTCACCGTCACGTTGGGGCTGCCCAAGGCCGGGTTGTTGACCGGCGACGGACCGGCGCTGGCGGGCCAGGTCTGGCTCGCCGACATCGGCATTCCGGCCCAGGCCTATGAGATGGTCGGTGCGGCGATGCCGGCCCACCTCTTCTCGATGCACGACCGGGTCCAGCTGGGTGCGGTCCGCCTGTGACCCGCAACGTCACCTGGGACCGCGGCGTCTCGCTTCCCGAGCATGCGATCTGGTTCGACCCCGAGGTGACCCGTGCCCTGGCGGTCGTAACCCACGCCCACACCGACCACTCCCGGCGCCACCGGGAGACCTACCTGACGGCAGAGACCCTTGCCCTGACGACGGCGCGGCGGAAGCCGAGGTGGGCTCGCGTCATCCCCTTCGACAGCGCCCAGGAAGTGGGCGGTGGGACGCTGACCTTGGTCGCCGCGGGCCACATGCTGGGCTCGGCCCAGGTCCTCTTCGACGCGCCCGGTGGGCGGCTCCTTTACACCGGTGACCTGAAGCTCCGGGGTCCCCACCCGGTCCAGATGCCGAAGGCAAACGTCCTGGTAATCGAAAGCACCTACGGCCGACCTCATTTCCTCTTCCCCGACCACCAGACGGTGGTGGAGGCGATCGCGGCCTGGTGCCGCAACGTCCTCGCCGAGGGCGTGACGCCGGTCCTCCTCTGCCATGCCATCGGGAAAGCGCAGGAGGTGATGCTCGCCCTCGCGCCCTTCGGGATCCGTTTTGCCCTCGAGAGCCGCTGCCTTCCCGGCACCGCCGCCTACCAGGAGGCGGGTGAGGAGATCCCCGACTACGTGGAGCTGGTCCCCGGAGAGGACTACTCGGACCGGGTCGTCATTGCGCCCCCGGCGGGCAAGACGATCATCCGTCAGCTTCACCGCTACCGCTGCGCACTGGTCTCCGGGTGGGCGCAGGACCGGCACTTCCGCGCACTCTTCGGAGCCGATGTCGCCTTTCCGCTCTCCGACCATTGCGACTTCCAGGAGCTGCTCGACGCGGTCGAGCTGGTCGCGCCCGAGCAGGTGTACACGGTCCACGGGTTTACCGACGACCTCGCCAGGCATCTCCGCCGGCGGGGGGTGCGAGCATCAGCCCTGCGCGGCGTGGAGCAGCTGGCGCTCGCCTTCGTCTAGCGTCCGCCCGCCTGGTACCAGGCGATCGTCCGGGCCAGCCCCTCCTCCAGCGTCAGGTTTGGGGACCAGCCCAGCTCAGCCTTGATCCGAGTCGGGTCCGCGACCCACACGTCGGTGTCCCAGGACCGCCCTGGCATCGTGTCCCAGACCGGCTCGGCCCCGATTCCGAGCATGCGCCGGGCGAGGTCCACCATCTCGGCGAGCGTCGTCTGGATGCCGGTGCCCACGTTGTAGACGGCACCGGGCTCTCGACCCGCATCGGCGGCCCGCAGATAGGCGTCGCAGACGTCCTCGACGTGGACGAAGTCCCTCGCCACCGTCGGATTGACGAGCGGTGGGAGCCTCCCCAGTAGGCCCTCCTCGATGAGCCTTGGCACCAGTCGGCTCGGTTCCTCGAACGGCCCGTAGACGGAGTACAGGCGGAGCGTCGTGACCGGGAGGCCGGCGCGACGGGCACGCTGCCGGCAGAACAGCGTGGCGGCCGCCTTGGCGACCGCGTAGGTGCTGTTCGGCTCCAGCCACTCGTCCTCCGCCGGGGCATGGTCCTTGGCGCCGTACTCGGAGGACGAACCGCTGTTGACGAAGGCCTCGAAGCCCTTCGCAGCCGCCGCCTCGAGCAGGTTCACCGTCCCGACGAGGTTGGTCTGGAGGATTGGCAGCGCCTCGGTCTGGGTCGGGTAGGCGCCGTGAGCGGCCAGGTGGAAGATCCACTCCGGCCGCGCGGCGGCAACCACGCCCGCGACCGAGGCCGCGTCGCCGAGGTCGGACTCGTGGACGCGGAGGTTCCCGAGGACGCCCTCCAGCCGCCAAAGATCTCGCTGGGGCCGGAGCAGCAGGTTGACCTCGTGGCCATCCGCCAGCAGGCGGCGCGCCAGGTTGGCGCCCACGAACCCGCTGCCACCGGTGACCAGGACACGCTTGGTCACGCCTGGGCTAGTCCCCGAAGGACTCGTACCCGAAGCGTTCGAGGAGATGCCCGGTGCGGCGACGGATCGCGTCGGTCTGCTCGCGGTCGAGCTCCTTCGCCGTGGCGAGGTTGGCGGCTCGCGTGGGGGTCCGGATGGTCCCCCAGGGATACACCTCTTTCAGCGGAGTCCCGTTCCAGCTCGGTTGGGCCAAGCTTGGCCCGACGCCGACGCCGACCGCGCGGCAGACCTTGCCGAGGACGCCTTCGGGGTCCTCGACGATGTCCTCGAACCGGACTATGTGCATGCGGTCGGGGTGGACCGCCTGCGCCGCCAGCGCCGCCTCCTGGCACACGCTCCACGCCGTCATGTAGTGCGCCAGCGACAGCGGGACCGCTCTCTTCAGCGTGTCCCCGAAAGCCGACCAGGGGTTCCGCACGACCTGCAGCACGCAGCCGTTGGGAAGGTCCTCGAGGATCTTCTCGGCATCGACGGCGACGATCGGGCTGTAGCCGACGTAGACATGCTCGCGACCGGAGCGCCGGTAGTCCTTCCAGGCCTCGAAGGAGGCCATGAAGAAGGCGGCGACGATCGCCGCCCGGCTCCGCGGGACACCCTCCATCAGCTTCAGGAAGCGGGCCTTCCGGTCCTCGTCGGAGAAGTCCATCGGGTATTCGCGGAACTTGCTGACGGAGGGTGTCCGCGCTCGGACCTTGCCCTCCTCGTCGATGATCGCCCCGTAGTCGGCTGCGAGCGTGGCGGAGAGAAGGAACTCGGGCCAGCGGTACTTGACCGGGTACATCGAGGTGAGGTGGTCCTGCACCGCGCGGGTGCCGATCTGGGATTCGAACGGATAGACGAACAGCTCGGGATGGCCGTCGAGCAGGCGTTGGGTCGTGTTCCCGCCGTTCTCGTACATCGCCGAGATCATCAGCAGCGGGAACGTGCGCGGGTCTAGGCCAGCCAATTGATGCTCCTTTTCAGCCGGTGGTCGTAGAAAAGCTCCTGTGCCCGTTTCAGCCGCCGCGAGGGCGCTCCGGGATGAAATGGGAACCCGGTGGTCATCCCGGCGGGGCACCAGTCTATGGCGAAGATCTGGTTGCCGTGGGGCCAGCTCAAGCTCGCCCGGAGGCTGCCGGTGGCCAGGTCGAGGGCATGGATGGCGCAGGATTCCTCCCTCACCCCGGGCGCGTAGGCGCGGAACTTGGGGATCACGCGGGACGTCCCGACAAACGCGATGTCCCCCACGAAGGACAGCCCTCGGGTCCAGCCCGGCAGGCGTGCCACCGCTTCGAAGCCGCCCTCGGCGAGGTAGCCGACCTCGCCATAGCCGCTGTTGTCCACCCAGACCCGAGCGCGGTGGAGGCGGGCCGAGTGGGGACGGGTCAGGCCGGTCGCGACCGGCTCCCGGGTGGCGGCCGAGAAGACGACGCCCTGGCGGTCGACCTTGAAGTCGAGGTGCCCGGGCCGCCGCCTCCCCGGCGCCGCGGCCGAGGCCGAGAAGTACGCCGAGTCGATGTCGCGGTCGCCGGCGATCGAGTTGAGCTGCAGGTAGTTGGCCTTGAAGCGATCCTCGCCAAGCTCGTCGAGCGAGCGCGGCCACCAGACCGGGCGGCTCTCGGCGCCCGGCGCGAACTCGACGACCGCGTTGCGGCCGACCGCGCTGCCATAGAGCCGCCCGCCCACGATCGCGAGGTCGTGGAGGTAGAGCCCTCCGGGGTGGAAGCTGGCTTTGACCGGCACCAGCTCCCCGCTCTCGACCGCGGCCAATGCGAGCAGCTGGTTGGGATTGCGGGTCGCCGCAAGGTAGACCGCGCCGCCGTCGGCGTCGACGGCAATCCCTGACGGGTGGGGCGCGCGGAGAAAGGAGACCTCCGGCCCGCCGGCGCCGGCTCGCAGTGCCAGCACCAGGTGCTCGTACTCGCGGGTCACGAGGAGCGTGATCCCCAGCTCGGCGAGAAGCTCCCACCAGCCCGGGCTCGCCCTGTGCTGGAACCGTTGCGGCTCGAGCTCCCCGGCGGCGTCCCAGAAGGCGGCGATCTGCGCCGGGTCGCGGAGGACCCGAGCGTCATCGCCGAAATCGTCGCCGGCCATCAGCTGCTGGGCGGCAGCGGCGCCGGCTGGTCGCTGCGGAGCCGCCGGTAAGCGCTCAGCGCGCCGCGGTACATCTTCCAGGCGGAGCCCAGATTGGTCGACGACTTCCCGGCCCGCCGCTCGGTTATGTAGACGGGGACCTCGACAATCGGTATCCCCTTCCGCTTGCAGTTGACGACGAACTCCATGTCGATCAAGTCGCCGTCCTCGGTCAGCTCGAGCGGCTCGAGCATGGAGCGCGGGAACGCCTTGGGCGTGCCGTTGACGTCCCAGACCGCCAGCCCGAAGAGCATCCGGACCTCGAAGTTGTAGATGACCGAGCCGAGCCGGCGGACCAGGGAGGCGCGCACCTTGCGACTGGCCTTGACGACCAGCCGGTCGTTGACCAGCCCGTAACTGAGGATCAGGAGCAGGTCGTCGGCCTGGGTACGCGCCGAGTTGGTGTAGCAGATGAGGGAACCGCGCGCCTCGCCGATGCCCTTCTTGACCGCGCTGCCCCAGCCCGGTGGAGACTCGAGCACCCGCACCTCGGAGTGCTTGGCGGCGAGGTCCTGGCAGACCTCAAGGGTTCCGTCGAGGCTGCCGTTCACGACGAGGAGCACCTCGAAGGGACCCGGAAGGGCGAGGAGCGCCGTCCGGAAGTCCTCGACGACGGCGCCGATGTGGCCCGCCTGGTTGCGCGTCGGCAGCACCAGCGAGACCAGGGGCCCGACGTGTCCGCGAGGGACATCGCTCCGCCGCCGGAAGGTCGGGCTCAGGTGCGTACGCCGGCGATGAGCCCGTGGGCGGCCCTCACGATGCTCGCCCGGTCGAGCCCGTGGAGAGAATGCATGTGCGCCGAGCTGCCGCTTCGACCGCCGCTTCCCGCCCGGACGCCGAGGCGCGCCAGACGCGTGCCCAGGGCTCCTTCGGCGATCGTCTCGGCGACGAGCGAGCCGAGCCCGCCGGTGACGTAGTGGGACTCCACCGTCAGAGCCACCCGCCGGTGGCCGAGCGCCTCGGCGACCTGCGCCTCCACCCCGCGGCTGAAGCCGGCGACGACCACGACGGCGGCCTCGACCCCGTCCCGGGCCAGCTCCTCAGCCGCCTCGAGCACCTCCAGCGCGATGGGCCCGCAGGCGAAGATAAGGAGATCCTCGCCCTCTCGAACACGCTGCACCGCGCCGAGAGCGAACCTGCCCTCCAGACCGGCCAGGCGGTTCTGGTCGTCCTTGCCGATCCGGTAGTAGACCGGTACCGGCAGGTTCCAGGTCATGCGCAGGGCGGTTCGCGCCTGCTCGAAGTCGGCGGGGGCGACGATCTCCAGCCCCGGCTGCGTCCTCATCACCCCGATGTCCTCGAGGCTGTAATGGGTCGGGCCGGCGGATCCGTACTCGAAGCCCGCACCCAAACCGACGACGCGAACCGGCAGCTGCTGGAGCACCGGGCCGTTGCGGATGAATTCGAAGGCGCGGAGGCTGGCGAAGGTCCCGATCGAGTAGCAGAAGGGAACAAGGCCGGCCTCGGCGAGCCCGGTCGCCAGGCCGATCATGTTCTGCTCCGCGACTCCGACATTGAAGAAGCGGCCGGGAAAACGATCGCGGAATGGCTCGAGGACCGTGTACCCGAGGTCTCCGGTCAGCAGAACGATCCGCTGGTCGGCGTCGGCCAGCTCGCAGAGCGTGCTGATGAAGGTGACCCTCAACTGCGGAGCGCCTCGATGTCTCGCAGTGCTCGGGTGTACTGCACGTCGTCCATCGGCAGGTAGTGCCAGTCGATCTGGCCTTCCATGTAGGAGACGCCATGGCCGAACACCGTCCGCGCCACCAGCACGTGAGGCGGGCCCACCGTCGCCAGTCCCTCGATGGTTGCCTGCATCAGGTCGATGTCGTGGCCGTCGACCTCGTGCACATCCCAGCCGAAGGCGCGCCATCGCTCGGCCATCGGCTCCAGGTCCAGGACGTCGCGGGTGAAGCCGAACGCCTGCTGGGCGTCCATGTCGACAATCGCGACGAGGTTGGCCAGCCGGTGGTGGGCGGCGAACATGGCCGCCTCCCAGACCGCGCCCTCGTCGCACTCGGCATCGCTGACGATTGCGAAAACGCGGCGCTCGCCGCCCTGGATCCGCGCCGCGAGGGCAGCGCCGGCCGCGACCGAGAGGCCCATGCCCAGGCTGCCGCTGGCGAAGTCGACGCCTTTCAGCCCCGGCTCGGGATGGACGCCAAGCAGGCTGTCGTCGGCGCAATAGGTGTCGAGGTCCGCGGCGGTTATGTGACCGGCGAGGTGCAGCGCCGCATAGAGAGCGAGCGCGGCATGGCCCTTGGAGAGGATGACGCGGTCCCGCTCGGCGGCGTCGGGATCCTGGTCTTTGAGCAACCGTCCATAGAGCAGGGCGACGATGTCGGCCACCGCAAGCGAGGACCCGATGTGTCCGACGTGCGCCCGCTTGGACTGCTCCAGGACAAGCCTTCGTACCTCGTGAGCGAATTCAGTCCGGCCGGCCATGCGAGTTTCCACGGGGCATTATGGACGCGCTTTTCCGGACGTTCCCGCGACCGTGGGCCGGAGCTTCCAACCGGAGCGGCTGAGGCGGGCGCGGAGGTCGGCATCGGCCGCCGCCTCCGTCGACAGGGCGCCCAAGAGCCGGTCGACCCAACTGGCCGGCGCCAGGTCGGGAAGCAGCATGAGGCGCCCCCTCGCCACCCTGGCACTGAAGACGGCGTCGCCGACCGTCACCACCAGTTCGCGGACCGGGCCGCGGCGGCGGAGGCCATAACGCTTGACCCGGGCCGCGGGCAGCTTCGCGGCGAGGTAGTCGAGAAGGTCGGCAGGGGCGTGGCTGTCGGCCACCGGCGTCCGGCAGAAGACGCACGCATTCGCGAGCAGCACGGCCGGTGCCCCGCAGGTCTCGCAGCGCATCAGGTTCCTGTCTCCGAGGTTGGCCGCAAAATCGCCGTCCGGGGCGTCGAGGTCAAGGAAAGCTTCGACAGGGGCACCTCCCGAAGGGCGGGGAATGCGGCCGAGC
>JALZAP010000280.1 GCA_030948245.1 Candidatus Dormiibacterota bacterium
GTTGTACACCGCGCCGAAGTCGGCCGGCGAGGGCGTGGGCGTTGCCGTGGGCGGCTGGGGCGGTGCATTCGGCTCCGCCGCCGCGCTCTGCCGTGTCGAGCCCGACGGCAGTCTCACCGTCCAGATCGGGACGGTCGACATCAGCGGTTCCAGCACGGGGCTCGCGATCGTCGCGGCGGAGGCTTTCGGCGTTCCGATGGAAAGGGTCCAGGTTGTGCTGGGCGACACCGCCAGCGCTCCCCAGGGACCGGTCGCCGGCGGCAGCATCACGACCGGCACCGTCGGCTACGCCGTCTCCGCTGCGGCAACCGACGCCAAGCGCCAGGTTCTCGAGATCGCCTCCGAGCAGTTGGAGGCGGCGCCAGAGGACCTCGAGATCTTCGACGGAGCGGTTCGCGTCAAAGGCGTGCCCGATCGCAAGGTGACGATCGGCGAGCTGGCCATGGGCGGCTCCAAGAGCGCGCCGGTGCTCGGCCAGGGACGGACCGTCATCGACCGCCAGTCGCCGGCGTTCACGGTCCACATCTGCCGGGTCCTCGTCGACCGCGAGACAGGGAGCTACAAGGTGACCGGCTATGCCGCGATCCAGGACGTGGGCCGGGCGATCAACCCGCCCGAGGTCGAGGGCCAGATCCAGGGCGGAGCCACCCAGGGCCTCGGTCGTGCCCTCGGCGAGCAGCTCGTCTACGACAGCGGCGGGCAGCTGCGGACGGGCAGCTTCCTCGACTACGAGCTCCCGACTGTCGACCAGGTGCCGGAGATCCAGGTGCAGATAATCGAGGTGGTCGCATCCACTGGAATCGGCACCCGCGGGGTGGGCGAGCCTCCGGCGGTCCCCGGGCCCGCCGTCGTCGTCAACGCGATCGCCTCGGCGACGGGCGTGCGGATCCGGGAAGTCCCGATCGCCGCGCACATGCTCCTCGGCTGACCCATGCACGCGATCGTGGCCACACGCCTCGGTGGTCCGGAGGTGCTCGAGCTGCAGGAGGTCCCCGCGCCCGATCCCGGTCCCAGCCAGGTCTTGATCAAGGTCCACCGGGCGGGAGTCAACTTCGCCGACCTCTCCTCGACCCTTGGCCGCTACCCGCAGGCGCCACCGCCTCCCTTCATTCCCGGGCTTGAAGTCTCCGGCCACGCTGTCGCGACCGGCAGGCCGGTCTTCGCCATCGTTCCGAGCGGCGGCTATGCCGAGTTCGTCGCCGCTGACCTCGCCTGGAGCGCCGACGGGCTCGACCTCGATGACGCGGCGGGCTATCCCCTGGCGGGGTTGACCGCCTTCTTCGCCTTGCGTCATGTGGGCCGGCTGGTGCGCGGCGAAACCGTGCTGGTTACAGCCGCCGCCGGGGGGGTCGGCAGCTCCGCGATCCAGGTTGCGCGGGCGCTCGGCGCAGGTCGCGTGATCGGGATCGCCGGGACGCCGGAGAAGCGTGCTCGTGTCGCGGAGCTCGGGGCCGACGAGGCGATCGGCTACGAGGACCCGATTCCTGGTCCGGTCGACGTGATGGTCGACATGGTCGGCGGCGAGGTCTTCCAGCGCGCGCTCGAGGCGATGGCGCCGTTCGGCAGGATGGTCTGCATCGGCTCCACCTCAGGCCAGGTTCAGCAGATCCCCGGCGTCGGCGACCTCCGGGTGCGTGGTGTGGGCGTGCTGCCCTTCAGCATGGGAGCACTGCGCGCCCGCCACCCAGACGTGTTCGCGAAAACCAGCGCCGAAGGCATCGAGCTCATCCGTCGCGGCGCGCTTCGCCCGCCAGTCGGCCGGGTGCTACCACTCGCCGAGGCGGCTGAGGCGCACCGGCTCCTGGGCAGCCGGGCGTCGATGGGAAAGCTGCTGCTGAAAATCGGCTGATTCGGTTAGTCGATTTCCCCCTCCCCGCACAGGGCGAGGGGGAAAAGCCAGTGAGCGGGTCGCAGAGCAGGAGAACCGATAATTGAGCCGGTGACTGACAACGGCGCCTACCAGGTCCTCGAGCCTTCCGGCAAGCTGAGGCAGGGCGCCAAGCCGGCTCTCGACGACGAGTTCGTTCTCGAGGGACTTCGCTGGATGCTGCTGAGCCGGGCCTTCGACAACAAGGCGACCGCACTCCAGCGGCAGGGTAAATTCGGCGTCTTCTCGCCGGTCCTCGGCCAGGAGGCCGCCGTCGTCGGCTCCGCGATGGCCTTCGAGCCGAAGACCGATTGGTTGGTGCCTCAATACCGCGAGCTCCCCGCCTACCTGATGTGGGGGTTGCCGCTCAGCAAGCACATCCTCAACCTGAGCGGGAACCCGGTGGCAGGCCGGATCCCGGACGGCGTCAACCTGCTTCCGACCCAGGTCGCGCTTGCCGCCCAGCTGCCGCACGCGGTCGGCCTGGCATGGGGTCTCAAGATCCAGGGCAAGGAGGGCATCGTGGTCACCTACTTCGGCGAGGGGTCGTCATCGGAAGGTGATTTCCATGAAGCCTGCAACCTCGCCGGCGTCACGCGGGCACCGATCGTCTTCTTCCTCCAGAACAACCAGTGGGCGATCTCGACCCCGCGCTCCTACCAGACCGCCGCGCGCTACTTCGCCGACCGCGCCGCGGGCTATGGCTTTCCCGGCCGCGTCGTCGACGGGAACGACCTGCTGGCGGTGTACGAGGTTACCCGCGAAGCGGTCGAGCGAGCGCGCAAGGGCGATGGCCCGACCCTGATCGAGGCGATCACCTACCGGATGTCTTTCCACAACACGACGGACAACCCGAGCCGCTATCAAGATCCAAAGGACCTGGAGGAGGCCCGGCTGCGTGATCCGATCGAGAGGGTGGAGGCCTACCTGCGGGAACGTGGCCTGTGGAGCGCGGAGCGGGAGAAAGAGTTCAAGGCCGCCGCCGCCCAGGAGATCGAGGACGCCCTCGTCGAGGCACAGAAGGCTCCGCCGCCGCAGCCCTCGCAGATCTTCGACAACGTCTACGCGGAGCTGACGCCTCGCCAGGCTGCACAACGCGACGAAATGCTCGGTCGCGGCTAGTGGACCACTGATGGCCGAGCTGACAATTATCGAGGCGATCCGGGCGGCCATCCTCAACGAGATGGAGGAGGACGAGCGCGTAATGG
>JALZAP010000281.1 GCA_030948245.1 Candidatus Dormiibacterota bacterium
CCCTCGGGCTCGTGCCGTTGCCGGTAGGCCTCCGCCAGCGCCTCCTCCAGGATCTGGATCAGGCCCTCCTTGGAGAAGCCCTTCTCCTGCTGCAGCTGGTCCAGGGCCGCCAGCAGCTCGCCCATCACCATCGTCATCGCCGGTTCCTAGGGGGACGGTCGTCGCCGCCGAAGTCGACCGCCAGCCGCGCCTCGATGATCGATTCGACGGGCACCACCACCGGCCGGTCTCCGCGCGCCATCACCGTGAGCTCCCGGTCGTCCACCTGCTGAAGCACGCCTTCGACCACCACCTCGGCGCCGCCATCCTCTCCCTCTGGTGCCGGGCGGAAGCGCAGGTTGACGCGCGAGCCGGTGTGGCGACGGTAGTCGTCCATGCCCCGCAGCGGCCGCTCGGCGCCGGGCGAGGAGACCTCGAGGTCGACGTCGGCCAGGTCGGGTGAAGCATCCAGCATCGGACGCAGAGTACGCGAAACCCGGGAACAGCGTTCCAGGTCGACCCCGCCGGGGGCGTCGATGAACACCCGCAGCAGACGGCGCCCATGGGGACCGCTGATCGACATGTGCCACAGCTCGCAGCCCTGCGACGCCACCACCGGCTCGACCAGGCTCTTGATGAGTTGTTCGGAGCCCACCGGCGTCAGCGCCCGGACGTCTCCCAGTCGCGCCATGCCACGAGGAGCGGGCTGGCGTTGAAGATCGACGAGTAGGTACCGCTGATGATTCCGATCAAGAGCGCCAGGGCGAAGCCCTTGATCGATTGAGGGGCGATCAACAGCAACCCGAGGAGCACGAAGATTACCGTCATCGAGGTGTTGAGCGACCGCGCCAGCGACTGGACGATGGAGAGGTTCACCACCGCCTCGAAATTCTGCTTGAGAAGGCGCTGGGCACCGCCGAAACGCAGGTTCTCGCGGATCCGATCGAAGATGACGATGGTGTCGTGAACGCTGAAGCCGACCACGGTCAGCGCTGCGGTGACGAAGAGGGTGTCGATCTCACCGATGGCGAAGTTGAAGACCTTGCCCAGGATCGAGAAAATGCCGAGAAGGATGAAGACGTCGTGGAGCAGCGCGATGATGGCGCTGACCGCGAACTTCCACCGCCCGACCCCGGGCACGGCGAACCGGAACGCGAGGTAGCCGACGATCAGGATCGAGCTGATCGCGACCAGCACCGCGGCGGTGACCACCAGCTGTGAGGCGATCTGGGGGCCGACGGTGTCGAAGGTCTCGACCGCGTCGCCGCCCCCGGGCGCGGGGCCGAACTTCTGGTTGAGGTCGTCGCGGATCTGGCGGTCCTGCGAAGCCTGGCCCGGAGGCGCGGTGGTGCCCAACGGGCTGGTGGTGATGATGGCCCGGTTGTTGGTGGCGTCCTGCACCACCGCCTGGACGCCGAAGGTGTCCATCTCCTTCTGGATGTCGGCGGGGGTGACCCCGCTCTTGTAGTGGACGGTGATACGGTCGCCGCCGGCGAAGGCGATGCCGAGGCGGAACCCCTGGGTCGACATCGAGATGATGCCGGGGATGATGATCAGCAGCGAGAGCAGGAAGAACCAGTTGCGCTTGCCAAGGATGTCCTTCACGCCATCTTCTCCACCGCGTAGAAGGCGGGCCGGCGGAAGCGGTGGATGCGGATCGCGATCTGGAGAATGATCTGGGTCACGTACACCGCCGAGAAGAAGCTGACGATGACGCCGATGCCCAGCGTCAGGGCGAAGCCCTTGGCCAGCGTGAAGCCGGTGAGGAACGGGATCCGGTCGTGCAGGTACAGCACCAGGCAGGTGATCAGGGTGGCGATGTTGGAGTCGCGGATGGCGGGGAAGGCGCGTTTGTGTGCCGCCTCGGCCGCCGCCGCCAGCGACCGGCCGTTGCGCAGCTCCTCGCGCAATCGTTCGAAGATCAGGACGTTGGCGTCAACCGCCATGCCGACTGACAGCACGAAGCCGGCGATACCGGCGAGCGAGATCGTGACCGGGATCAGCTTGTAGATGGCCAGCGTGACCGCGGCATAGAACGCCAGCGCCAGCACCGCCACCACCCCCGGCAGGCGGTAGTACAGGATCATGAACACGGCGACCACGGCGAGGCCGAGGGCCCCCGCCAGCAGCCCGCGGCGCACCGAGTCGAAGCCCAGGGTGGCGCCCACCGAGTTGGTTTCTACGATCGAGATCTTGCCCGGCAGACGGCCGGCGCTGAGGGTGGATGCAAGGTCCTTGCGGTACTGGGGATCGCTGGAGACGTTGCCACCCGAGATCTGCACCTGCCCCTGGTTGAGGGGGGATTGGACGGTGGCATTGTTGACCATGGTGTTGTCGAGGAAGATCGCCAGCTCGTTCTCCGGCGAGGTCTTGGTGGGCATGTCCGCCGTCACCTGGCCGAGGATGTTGGTTCCCTGGTCGTTGAGCGTGAACTGGACGTTGGGCTGGTTGGTGTTGGTGTCGGCGCCGGTGGTGGCGCTGGTCACCATGCTGCCGTCGATGCCGATCTCCTTGGGCAGGTACCCCGCCGGGATGCAGGTGATGGTGGCGGTGCCGGTGCAGGTGCCGCCCTCGGCCTTGGGCACGTAGGCGGGGTCGACAATCGGGTCACCGGTGGCGTCGGTCGGTACGATCAACTTGCCGCCGGCGATCTGGTCGGCCGTCGCCTTCTGCCAGATCCGGAATGTCAGCTTGGCCGTCTTGCCGATAACCTGCCGGGCCCGATCGATGTTGACGCCGGGCAATTGCACCACCACGCGACGGTCGCCCTGGGCCTGGACCGACGCCTCGCTGACGCCGATGCCGTTGGCGCGCTTGTCCATGACCTGGACGGTCGAGTTCTGGGCGTCGGCCAGCTTGACGCCGCTGGGCAGCGAACGCGGGTCAATCTCGAGCACGATCTCGGTCCCACCCTGGAGGTCGAGGCCCTTGTGGATGTAGAGGTCCTTGCCCCCGAAGTTGGGGAACTGGTTCTGCCCCAGCCTGGCGCTCATCGGGATGTGGCTGGTCGCCCGCCAGATGTAGGAGTAGCCGTCGATAAAGATCGCCAGCAGCGCCACCAGCATGGCTGCGCCCACAATCCATCGGTTGG
>JALZAP010000027.1 GCA_030948245.1 Candidatus Dormiibacterota bacterium
GGCCTGCCTGGAGCCCGGGATGGCGAAGAACACCTATGGAACCGGCTCCTTCGTCCTCCTCCAGACCGGCGCCGATAGGGTCGAGTCCGGCACCGGCATGCTGACGACGATCGCCTGGCTCCGCGATGGCGCCCTGAGCTACGCCCTGGAGGGTGCGATCTTCGTCACCGGCGCCGCCCTCCAGTGGCTCCGCGACGGGCTTGGCCTCATCAAGTCCGCAGCCGAGGCGGGTCCCCTGGCCGCCTCGGTGCCCGACAGCGGCGGGGCGTACCTGGTGCCGGCGTTCACCGGCCTCGGCGCCCCGTACTGGGATCCCTACGCAAGGGGAACCATCGTCGGCCTCACCCGGGGAAGCTCCCGCGCCCACGTCGTCCGGGCGGCGGTCGAGGCCATGGCCTACCAGACGGCCGACGTGGTGGAGGCGATGGCCGACTCCGGCGCGCCGCTCAGGGAGCTACGGGTGGACGGCGGAGCGAGCGTGATGGACGTCCTTTGCCAGCTCCAGGCAGACCTCCTCGGCATCCCGGTCAGGCGGCCGCGGCACACCGAGACGACGGCCCTTGGGGCAGCCTACCTGGCCGGCCGCGGCGCCGGCACCTGGGGCACCGATGCCGAGCTGGCTCGGCTGTGGCAGCTCGACCGCGAGTTCCTGCCGACCATCTCGCGGGACGAAGCAGCCACCCGGTTGGCCGGCTGGCGGCGGGCGGTTGACCGCAGCCGGGAATGGGTGCCGCGATAATTCCAAAGTCAATTTGAAGCAGCAGAATCTTTACGCCGAGGAGCTCTGGAAGCGGAACTGGTTCATGGCGCCCATGATCATCCTGGTCGGGATCGCCTTCTCCGCCTACTTCGTGCTCGTTCTCAAGTCGACTCACGACATCCCGCTCCTCCTCGCCGAGGCCCTGGGCGGGGCGGCGCTGATCCTGCTCTTCTTCGGCAGCTTCCGCTACTTCAGCTACGTCCAGGTGACCGAGCGCGGCCTGCGCATGAACTGGACCTTCCCCTTCTCGTCGACAACGGTCCCATTCGAGTCGATCCGGAGCACTCGCGTTGGCGACCTGCGCAGCTTCTACCCGGAGACCCGGAAGAGCTACATCAACGCCATGACCAAGCCGCTGCTCGATAGGCCCGCCTTCTTCGCGAAGCTGGGTGGTGACGACGCGAGCGTGGTCCGGCTAAGCCGCAAGCTCGGCAAGCGCTACGTCGTGGACGGCACCATGGCGGTGCCCGTGCCCGACCCGAAATCTCTCGCCTTGGAGGTATCCCAACGGCTGCCCAACCGGCAACTCCAGCACAACCTCGGGGGAGCGAAGCGCCCGAAGCGCCGGCGCTAGCCCCGGCGGGGCGGCTGGAAAGGCTCGGGCTGGGTCGCCCCGACCTCTACGCGCTGCTCGCGCTGACGCTGGTCGCCTTCATCCTCCGCTTCTTCAGCCCGCTGTTCCCCGACCTCTACGCGCATCCGCAGGGACATTTCGACCTCTCCAACTGCGTCGTCAACACGCCCGTCGACCCGCAGGGAACACCGGGGACGCTCTGCGGTCTTGCCTACCCGTTCCAGCGGGGTTACCGGTCGACAGCGAGTTCGGAGCTGTCGCCACCCAACGGCCAGATCTTCGACGAGATCTACTTCGCCGTCTTCGCCCACGACGACCTCAAGGGGATCAGCTACTTCGATCCCGAACCGCCGCTGGCCAAGCTCATGATCGGCGCCGGCGAGTGGCTCTACGGCCAGTGGCGGATCGTCTTCGAGGGTGCCCACGGGAACCCGGCCGACCTCGGCTTCACGCCTTTCGGCTGGCGCTGGACGGCGTCGATCTTCGGGACGCTGGTGATTCCCCTCATGTACCTGCTGGCAATGCGACTCTGGAGGAACCGCCCCTTCGCGATCGCCGCCGCCACCCTGACCTGCTTCGACGGGATGTTCTTCATCCAGTCCCGGATCGGCATGATCGACATCTTCCCGATCTTCTTCATCGTTCTCGCCTACTACCTCTTCCACGTCCACCTGGAGAGCCGCACGCCGCGCTCGTCCTGGATCACGCTGCTGGCAACCGGTGTCGTCATCGGCCTCGCCATCGCGGCCAAGTGGATCGCACTCGCCGCGCTGGCGAGCATGCTCTTCATCCTCCTGGTTCGCCTTGTCCGCCGTTATGCCAACGTTTCGATAAGCACTCTTGGCGGGCTGTGGAACTGGGGCAAGTCGGAAGAGCTGGGGGCGGCGGCGCCCGGCGGGCTGACGATCCCGGCGTACATCGCGCTGGCGCTGGTCGCCTTCGTCGGCCTCCCGATCGCCATCTACCTGGCCAGCTGGCTCCCCTTCTACGAGCGCGGCCAGTTCCACTGGGCGAACGGCCTGGGCGACCTGATCGCCTACCAGAAGTCGGCCTTCGACTACCATGCCCACCTCACGGCGACACACCCCTACGGGTCGCCCTGGTATTCCTGGCCCTTCCTCTACCGTCCGGTCGCCTACTACTTCGAGAACTCAGGGCTCGGAATTGACGCCAGCACCGGCCGCCCCCTCGTCGCCGGCATGGTCAACCTCGGCAATCCCTGGATCTGGTGGAGCAGCATCCCCTGCGTGCTCCTAATGCCCTACTTCGCGATCCGCGAAAGGAGCTACCCGGCAGCCTTCATCGCGCTCGGCTTCATAACCCAGTACCTGCCCTGGGCGCCGATAACCCGTGTCCTCTTCCTGTACCACATGTTCGGCGGCCTCATCTTCATGGTCCTCGCGCTCGCTTACGTGCTCGCCCGGATCGCCGGCGGAACCGTTTGGTTGGGGTTGGGTGGCCGGATGCTGCGGCTCCGCGGAAGTCCTGTCCTGGTCGCCTGGCTGGCGATCGCGGTCCTCTTCTTCATCTACTTCTATCCGGTCTGGACCGGGATTCCGATCGGCGACAACCAGTACCTTGGCGGCTTCGGGACGGGCCGGATGTGGTTCCTCAAGTGGATCTAGCGGAGGAGGCCGCACCGAGCCGGCTGCAGGTCGTGCTCGGCTGGGCCGGCCGGCACCGGCGCCTGCTGATCCTCGTCGCGGTCCTGACGGTGCTTCACTTTCCGTTCCTCCTGATCGCCCGGCAGATCGGGATCCCATCGCTGCTCCTCTTCGCCTGCCTGGTGAGCGGCTTCGGCCTCACCTACCTGAGCGGCATCGACCTCGACTTCGAGGAGCGCTTCTTCTTCGGGACCGTCATCGGCGCCATGGCGGTGTCGCTGGCCGTTTTCGTTGCCGCCTCCCTGCTCGGCTTCGGCGTCACCAGCGTGTGGTTGGGCGCCGCCGTCGCCCTCGGCGTCTCGGCTGTCGGCTGGTTCAGCGGCCGCCGCCGCGTGCTCCCCAACCTTCGCGCCGTGACCGACCGCTGGGCTCGCAACCCTACCCTGCCGGGCCACCCCTGGCCGCTGCTCCTGGTTGCGGGCGTCGCCGGCATCTACGTCTACAAGCTCTTCGCCAACGCCTACCGGCTGCTGCCCGATGGCCTCTACGCGGGTACCGGTGGCACCTGGGCCGACTGGGCGGCCCACCTCAGCTACGCCGGCTCCTTCGCCTATGGCGCCAACCTCCCGCCCCAGCTGCCGCTCGACCAGGGCCATCACCTGCCCTACCCGTTCATGATCGATTTCCTGGCCGCCTCCCTGATCCCCCTGGGAGCCACTCTGCCGAACTCGCTGGTGCTCTCCAGCGCCTTTCTCGCCTTCGCCTTCGCGCCGATCATGTACCTGGCCGGGGTGCGCCTCACCGGCAGCCGGGCGGCGGCGGCGATCGCGCCCTTCATCTTCACCCTGAGCGGCGGCCTGGGCTTCACCTACTTCTTCGGCGATCTCCAGGCGAAAGGCCTGGCGGTGCTCGCCCACCTCCCCCGCGAGTACTCCGCGATCACCGCCGACAACTACGTCTGGCTCACCCCGCTGATCGCAAGCATGCTGCCCCAGCGCTCGACCCTTTTCGGGTTCGCGATCGTGCTGATCGTCCTCGCCCTCCTCTTCACGGCCGTGGAACGGCCGGGGTGGACGACGTTCCTCTTCGCGGGCGTGCTCACCGGCCTCGCGCCGGCGTTCCACGTCCACGGTTACGGCACCTGCGTCGCGCTCGGCGCGTTCTGGTTCGTGCTCCACCGCCGCAGGCAGTGGCTCGCCTTCTTCGTCCCCGCTCTCGTCCTCGGCATACCGGTGGTGCTCCTCCTGTTGCCCGAGTCCGGCGCCCAGATCAGGGTCCAGCTCGGCTGGCTGGCCAGCAACGGAGCCCATCACGACAACATCGCCTGGTTCTGGCTCAAGAACCTCGGCCTCTTCATCCCCCTGCTCCTGTTCGCGCAGTTCAGCGGCGGCCTCGCCCGTTGGGTGGCCCAGCTTGCCCCCGCCCGCCTTGGCTTCCTCGAAGACGCCTTTGGCCCCGAGCTGCTTCCGAAGAGCTATGGGCTGCACTTCGCGCCGATGTGGCTCTGGTTCGTCGTGCCCAACATCTGGCTGTTCCATCCCTGGGACTGGGACAACCAGAAGTTCTTCATCTACTGGGTGATGCTGGGCTCGTTCCTGGTCGCGGCGCTGGTCACCCGGGTGGCGCGGGCAGGACTGCCCGGAGCAGCGGCGGCGGTGGCGATGCTGCTCGTCCTCTGCCTGGCCGGCGGGCTCGACGCGGCGCGCAACACCGACTTCGTGGTCTCCTCGATTCGCTTCACCGACAACGCCGGCCTTGCAGTGGCTGCCTGGAGCCGGACCAATACGGCGCCTCACGCGATCTTCCTTGCCGCCTACAACCACGACAGCCCCATCCCGACCCTGGGCGCCCGGAGGGTTGTCCTCGGCTATCCGGGCTGGATCTGGACCTACGGCATCTCGGACTGGATCGGCCACGAGCAGGACGTTCAATCGATGCTCCAGGGCTCGCCCGACACGCCGGCGCTTGTCCAGCGTTACAACGTCAGCTACGTGGTGATCGGGCCGCAGGAACGGGTGGCGCCGTTCTCGGCGAACGAGGCCTACTGGCAGTCAAACGCGGTCCTCGTCTACTCCAACCCGGAGTACCACGTCTACAAGGTCGGCTGAGGCTTCGGCTAACGCTCGTCCTCGATACCGAGCCGGCGGGAGATCCGGCGCAGCTCGCGGTCAGTCCGCTCGAGCCGGTGGAGGACCTGGAGCATCACCTCGTCCTGGACCTCCAGGTGGGTCATGACCGACTTCAGCTCCTCCTCTTCCTTGACGCCTTCCTGGTAGGCCTGCTGCGCCGCCAGCCGGTCGCGGTTGCCGATCCGGATCAGCGCCATCAGGACGATCGGGACCGCGAACGCAGCCTGGAAGGTGAGCAGCAGGTTGAGCAGGTGAAACGGATAGGGGTCCCAGTGGCGGAGGAAGCCGACCACGTTGACGAGCACCCAGATCGCGATGAGCACGGCCTGGAACCCGACAAAGGTCCAGCTGCCGATGACCCGAGACAGGTCGTCGGCGATCCGCTCCGCCCGGCCTGTCCTCCGTTCGACCTCCAGGTTGACATCGCGGATCGGCGGATGCTCATGGCTGTGGCGCACCAGGTTCCGGGTTATGTCGTCGAGCTCGCGGGACACCGTCACTTTGTTTTGCCCGGAAGCATACCGCCAACCTACTAAAAGGAAGTCCCCATCCTGGGCCCGGCGGAGTTACTTCTGGCACCCTCGACAAAAGTTGAGCGGCTCACGGTTCGATCCGAGCTGGCTGATCCGATGCCCGCAGCGCGGGCAGTCCTTGCCACCCTTCGCGTGGACCTTCATGAAGGACCGGTTTTGCTTCGACTCGTCGTATTCGGGGTTGGCCAGGATCGCCTGGACCGCGCTGCCGAGGACGGCGGGGATCGCTTGGAAGAGCTCCTCCTCGTCTTCGGGCTTGAGCGAGGCCCGGCGCCGCAGCGGCAGAAGCTTTGCCTCCCAGGCGATCTCGTCGGAGTAGGCGTTGCCGATCCCGGCGAGGAACGACTGGTTGCGGAGGAGATCCTTCACCTCGTCGCGGTAGCGCCGGAGGTGCTTGCGGAACCAGTCGAGGCCCAACTCGGGGATGGAGTCCGCCTCCGGCCCCAGCTCGGCCCAGGCCGGCACCTCGCTCGCCGGGTCGGCGGTCCAGTAGATCCGGCCGAGGTTCTTGAAGTCGGTGTAGCGGAGCTCCTCCTTGCCTTCCAGGCGGAGCGCGAAGACCTGGATGGCAGCAGCCTTGCTGTCCACCGCGGCGATCTGGAAGCGGCCGCCCAGCATCGGGTTGATGACGAGCTTGCGCTCGCCGAAGTCGAAGACCAGGTGCTTGCCGCGCCGCCAGACGCTGTCGATGCGCCGCGCGGGCACCTCCTTGGCGAACTCGTCCACCGGGTAGCGGAGCAGGTGAGCGTTCTTGGGACTGACCTCGATCGCGGTGACCATCCGGCCCTCGAGGGCCGGTCCCAGCTTCAGACGGAGAGCTTCGAGCTCCGGTAGCTCCGGCACAATCCAGCCACCTTATCTGCACGGTCCTTGGGCAAGACTGTTCAGCTCCGTCATGAGGGTCACACGGCCGTCCGGAGTGCGCAGGAACAAGCCCTGCAAGAGCGGGATCCAGAGGCCGTTGGCGTCCCCCAGGACGTAGCTCTGCGGCCGCTGACCCGAAATGACGACGGTCTGTCTATAGGGCGCTGGCATGAGCACCGTGCTGCTCGCCAGCCCCACGACCGGTACGCCGCCGGAGTCGAAGCCGAGAATCTCTGCCGGTGCATCGGCAAACTTCGTGGCCACCCCGGTCTTGAGGGCGACCCGGAGGAGAGTCTGGTCGTCCTTCCCCGCCGACACGTACGCATAGCCGCCGCCGATCGCCTGGTAGCTGTACCCCGCGTCGGTCACCTGGGTGGGATCGCCTCCGAGATAGCGCAGGAACCAGAGGCCCGCGTGGCCCGAGAAGGTGTGGACGTAGACGCCGTCGTTCGCGGCGGCGATGAGGTTCCAGCCGAGACTTCCGGGAACTGGCGTGACCGACCCACTGGCGACGTCGACGACGTTGAGGATCCGGTCGTTGTTTTGATACGCGTACTTCGACCCGTCCGGGCTGACGTCCTTCGGCATCACCGGCAGCCACTTCTTAAACGTCCAGTCGTAGGTCTGCGTGAAGTAGCCGCCGATCTCAGGTATCACCCCCAGCGGGGCGCTCGTCGGGGTGAAATCGCCGCCGGGGAAGGTCAGGAAGCCCTCCCCGCCGGCCTTCGACTCGATCGGCAGGTTGCAGTGGAGGGTGAACCTCGGGTCGGCGGGCGGAGGCGAGGCGTCCGCAACCGTGCCCGGCGAGCGCGCCGGCGACTGGGTCGCGATGGGCGCGCTGCAGGCGACGGGAGAGAGAAGGAGGAGCACCAGCGCCAGTAGAGACCGCGACATCGTTTGGTGCGCTAACGGTAGTCGTGTGAGGTTGGTAATTCGCGGTCCTTGGCCTGCAGCCCGATGACCGACTTGACGAGGACCGAGTGGACGTCGTCCTGCCGCTGCATCACCCCTTCGACGACCAGGATCGAGTTGGAGTTGGCGACCTTCCGGTAGCGCTCGTAAACGTCGGGCATGAAGGTCACGTTGACGTGGCCGAGCTCGTCCTCGATCGTGAAGAAGCGGAGCTTCTTGGCCGTGCCGGGCGCCTGGCGGACGATGACCAGGCCGCCGACGCGGACCGTGCGGCCGGCCGGCACCTTCTTGGCCTGGACGCTGTCCAGCACGCCGAGCGCCTCCAGCCGGTCGCGCCAGTAGTGGACCAGGTGGCGGCCGGTCGACAGCTCGCTGATCGCGTACTCCAGCTTGGTGCTCTCGATCGGTGTGACGCCGGCCAGCGGTGGCGGTTCGACGGTGAGCTTGAGCGACGACTGGGGGGCGATGCCGCGCCTGCGGCCGCGCGCCCGCTGGCCCTCCTGCCAGCGCCAGAGCAGCTCGCGGCGGGGTATGCCGAGCGACTCGAAGGCGCCGACCATGATCAGGTTCTGCACCGCCTCGGCGGTCGGCGGGTTCCTGCGCAGCCGATCCTGGAAGTCATCGAAGGAGGCGAAGCCGCCGTTGCCGCGCTCCTTGAAGATCGCCTCCCGTGGCAAGGCCCCGAGCTCCTTCACGTAATTGAAGCCAAGGCGCACAGCATTCGGCTCGGCCGGTAAGCAGCGGTCGCCGGAGAGGTTGATGTCGACAGGCAGCACCGGGGTGCCGTGGCGCTTGGCGTCCTCGACCAGCACCGAAGGGTGATAGAAGCCCATTGGCTGGTTGTTGAGCAGCCCGCAGTAGTACTCGGCCGGGTGGTAGAGCTTGAGCCAGACGGTCTCGTAGGAGGTCCGCGCGAAGGCCGCCGCGTGGGAACGGCAGAAGCCGAAGGCGGCGAAGCCCTCGATCGCATGGAAGAGGTCCTCGGCAGTCCCGGTGGGCACGTCGTTCTGGAGGCAGCCCTCGATGAAGCCGTCGTGCAGGCTCGCCATCTCGATCCGGGAGCGGTGGCGGTTCATCGCCCGCCGGAAGCGGTCGGCCGAGCCGGCCGTCATGCCAGCCACTCCGATGCAGATCTCGAGGATCTGCTCCTGATAGAGGATCACACCGAGCGTGTCCTTGAGGATCGGCTCGAGCAGGGGATGGGCATAGGTGACGTCCTCTCGGCCCTGCTTACGGTTTATGTAGGGGTGGACGGCGTTGCCCTGGATCGGCCCGGGCCGGATGATGGCAACCTCGACGACGAGGTCGTTGAACACCTTCGGCCGGGTCCGCGGCAGGGTCTGCATCTGGGCCCGCGACTCGATCTGGAAGACGCCGATGGTGTCTGCCTCGCCGCAGACCCGGTAGACCTCGGGGTCGTCGAGGGGAAGCAGGTCGAGGTCGGGCCGCGCGCCGGTCTTCGCCTCGACCAGGTCGAGGCACTCGGCGACGACGCTGAGCGTTCGCAGGCCGAGCATGTCCATCTTGATCAGGCCGAGATCCTCGACGTCGTCCTTGTCGAACTGGACGACCACCCGGCCCGGCATCGTCGCCGGCTCGACCGGCACGATGTCGATCAGCGGCTCGCCGGTGACGAGCATCCCGCCCACGTGGATGGAGAGGTGGCGGGGGAAGTTGAGAACCTGGTTGCAGAGCGCGGTGAACTGCCGCCAGGGAGCGCTTGACGACCAAAGGGAGGGGGGAAGGACCCCACCTGTGGTGGCCGGGCCAAGCCCTTCCCCCGTCACGCGACCACCGGTCAGGTGCTCGAAGCCGGCCTGGGCGACGACTTCCTCCATCGACTCGGGGAACCAGGAGTCGACCGACTTGGCAAGCTTGTCGACGACGTCGGGTGGAAAGCCGAGCGCCTTGCCGACCTGCCGTGCCGCCATCCGGGGTTGGAAGGTCACCACGTTGCAGACCATCCCGGTCCGCTCCCAGCCGTACTTGTCGTAGACGTACTGGATGACCTGCTCGCGGTGCTCGGTCGAGAAGTCGATGTCGATGTCGGGCGTCGAGGTCATCTCCTCGTGCAGGAAGCGCTCGAAAAGCAGGTTATGCTCGATCGGGTCGACCCGGGTGATGCCGAGCACGTAGGCGACGATCGAGTCGGCCGCGCTCCCCCGGCCCTGCCCGGGCACCCCCTTCTCCTTCGCGAACCGCATCAGGTCCCAGTTGATGAGGAAGAACTCGGCGAGCCCGGTCTTGTCGATCACATCGAGCTCTTTCTGGAGGCGCCGGGAGACCGCCGGCGTGATCGGGTGATAGCGCTGCCGCGCCCCCTCCTGGACGAGGCGATGAAGGTGGCTGAAGGGCGTCTCACCATCCGGGACCGGGAAGCCGGGAAAGCGGACCTGTTTGAAGTCGAGGCTTACCGCGCACTCCTGGGCGATCTCGTAGCCGGCCGCCAGCGCATCGGGATGGGCGCCGAGGACGGCCCGCATCTCGACGCCGTCCTTGAGGAAGTACTCCGAGTTCGGCTTCAGAAGGTGCCGGGCCTCCTCCAGGGTCATCCGGTTCCGGATCGCGACCAGCACGTCCTGGAGCGGCCGCCGCTGAGGCAGGTGGTAGTGGACGTTGTTGGTGGCCACGGCACGAGCGCCGCACTGCCGCGCCAACTCGGCCTGGCCGGCCGCCAGCCACCCATCCTCCGGCCGGAGGTGGTTCTGGAGCTCGACCAGCACGTCCTCCCGGCTGAAGACGTCCTGGAGCGTCCTCAACCACTCCTCCTCGACAGGTTTGCACCCGGTGAGGCAGAAGAGGTCCCCCCGGTGCTCGGCAACCCGCTCGAGCGTCGTCCTCGCCTCACCCTTGGGCTGGTCGCGGTGGGCGTGGCTCAGCAGTCGGGTGAGGTTCGACCAGCCCCGCATCGTCTTCGCCAGCAGGAGCAGGTGCCGTCCGTCAACCTCGAGCTCGGTGCCGATGATGGGCCGGATCCCGACCCGCCGGCAGTGGTTGACGAACTTGACTACGCCATAGACGCCGCCGTGGTCGCTGATCCCAAGCGCGGGCATACCGAGCTCGGCGGCACGCTCGACAAGCTCCTCGGGGTGGCTGGCGCCGTCGAGGAAGGAGTAGTTCGAGTGGCAGTGCAGCTCGACATACGGCGTCCCGGCCTGGGTCCCCACGATGCCATTATCGAACAAGTGTTCGTGCCAGGACGCCAAGTCGCGGTTTTCCCCTTCCCTCACGGCGTCGACAGCGGAAAACTGCCCAAGAGGGGCAGTGTCCGATTTACGGCGTTCGGCCGCCGACCTCAGACACCCGGAACGCGGCTCCCAACTGTGGCTGGCCGCTCCAGGCCGGGCGGGTTCCGAGCGCGTAGGTTGCCACCTCCCCGCGAGCCAGCAGCGCTTCCGCCATCGCCTCCAGGTCGCGCACCCGCTGGTTTGCCCGGATCGCCTCCCGGATGGAGAGGATGCCGACCGCCGGGTGGCGCTTCTCGATCACATGGCGGAGCATGTTCAGGTGGGCGTTGTCGGGCACGCCCGGTTCGCGGATCCGGCGTACCGCTGCCCGGACCGTTGGCTGGGTCCCGTCGATCGCCTCGCCCTTGCCGAAGTCGAACTTGTAGCTGGGGCTCCGGCCGCCCGATCGCGCCTCGCCGCTGAGCCTGATCC
>JALZAP010000282.1 GCA_030948245.1 Candidatus Dormiibacterota bacterium
CGTCCAGGCGGCGTTCGGCACGATGGCCAAGCCGCTCCAGGTCGGCTTCGCCGTGTCGGCCGGAGTCCGCGCCGCCCGGCTGGCGGCCGCGGGTGCGTCCGCCGATCCAGCCAGTCTCGAGGAATGGCTGAAGCTGGTCGGCGGGGACCCGGGCGCGGTCGCGCTCGAAGGCCCGGTTGTCCCGGGCGGCCTGGCGATCAAGCTCTACCCCTGCTGCTATGCGCTCCAGCGTCCGATCGCCGCGCTCCACGGGATCGGTGTCGAGGCGGCCACCGTCGAGGCGATCGCCGTCCGAACGCCGGCCGCGTCGCTCCAGCCGCTCAACCGTCACACGCCCCGGACCGGGTTGGAGGGCAAGTTCAGCCTCGAGTACGGCGTGGCTGCGGCTTTGCTTGACGACCCGGTCGGCTTCGCGAGCTTCACCGACGCAGCGGTCGGCCGGCCCGAGGCGGCCCGCCTCGCCGGCCGGGTGACGGTCGAGGTGACAGCCGGCGGTTCGGGGTTGCTCGACGGCGCCTTCTTCGCCCAGCTCAGAACGGCGAGCGAGAGCCGATGGGTGGAGCTGAAGCTGCCTCCCGGCGCTCCCGGTCGCCCGCCGAGCGAGGCCGAGCTTGCTGCCAAGGTCGCTGACTGCTGCGGTTCCCTGGCGGAGGAGGTGAGCGTCCTGGACTGGGACAACGGCGCCGAGTTCCTCCGCCGTACTTTGGCTTAGACTCCCCAAAGTTCTCATCGCAATCTAGGAGGGGTTTTTCGCATGCGTGGTCTTCGCGTTCTCGGCGGCCTGCTGGCCGCCATCATGGTCTTCGCCGTCGGCGCCTGCGGGGGCAGTAGTCCCAGCGGGAGCGGCGCCAGCTGTTCCAAGACCTGGAAGGTGGGACTGGTGACCGACGTCGGCAAGCTCAGCGACAAGTCATTCAACTTCGACTCCTACAAGGGCGTCCAGGACGCTGAAGCCGATTCGAGCCTGTGCGTCAAGGGCAAGGCGATCGAGTCCAGCACGCCGGACGACTACCCGAAGAACATCCAGACCTTCCTCGATCAGAAGTACGACATGATCATCGGCGTCGGCTTCAATCTCGGCGACGCCGTGACCGCGGCCGCCAAGGCCAACTCGGGCACCAAGTTCGTCCTCGTCGACGCCTTCGACTTCGCCGACAAGACGCCTCCCGCCAACCTCATCGGGCTCCTCTTCCAGGAGGACCAGCCGGGCTTCCTGGCCGGAGCGCTGGCCGCCCTGGTCAGCAAGACGGGGACGATCGGCGTCGTCGCCGGACTCCAGACGGTGCCCCCCGTGGTCCGCTACGTGGAGGGTTACGCCAAGGGCGCGGCCTACGCCAAGGCGGGCACCAAGGTGCTCAAGATCTATCAGCCGGAGAGCGGCGCCAAGGACTTCAACGATCCTGACTGGGGCAAGCAGCAGGGCCAGACGTTCATCAGCCAGGGTGCCGACGTCATCTTCGGCGCCGGCGGCCAGACCGGCAACGGCGCGCTGCTCGCGGCGAAGGACGCGAACAAGTTCTGCGTCGGCGTCGACGTCGATCAGTACATCAGCTACCCGGACGTCGACAGCTGCCTCATCACGAGCGCGGAGAAGCACCTTGACCTGGCCGTCAAGCAGGCCGTCACCGACATGGTGAAGGGGACCGGCAAGGGCGGCATCGTCAGCTTCAACATCCAGAACGACGGCATCGGCCTGGCGCCCTACCACGACAATGCGAGCAAGATCCCGGCCGACGTCCAGACCAAGATCACCGACATCCAGGCCAAGCTGAAGAGCGGGGCGATCACAACCGGCGTAACCGCCTAAAAACCTCAAATATGGAGAACGCCCTCGAGCTCCGGGGGATAGTCAAGACCTACGGAGAGCTCAGGGCAAACGACGGCGTGGACCTGGTCGTCAGGTGGGGCCAGGTCCACGCTCTGCTCGGTGAGAACGGAGCCGGCAAGTCGACGCTCATGAACGTCGTCTACGGCCTCACCTCAGCGGATTCCGGGGAGATCATCTTCGACGGGCGTCCGGTGGTGATCCACGGCCCCCCGGACGCGATCGCGCTCGGCATCGGAATGGTGCACCAGCACTTCATGCTGATCCCGCCGCTGACCGTCGCCGAGAACATAATCCTTGGCCACGAGGTCACCCGGCCGCGCGGCTGGATCGACATCGACGGGGCCGCGAAGGCGGTCGCCGAGCTCTCCGCCCGCTACGGGCTGGATGTGCCACCCAAGGCCCGCGTCGAGGGCCTGTCGGTCGGAGTCCAGCAGCGGGTCGAGATCCTCAAGGCCCTCTACCGCGGCGCCCGCCTGCTGATCCTCGACGAGCCGACCGCCGTGCTCACGCCCCAGGAAACCAAGGGCCTCTTCGAGATCGTGGCGAACCTGGTCAAGGCCGGCAATGCGGTCATCTTCATCACCCACAAGCTGGCCGAGGTGATGGAGATCTCCGACCAGATCACCGTCATGCGCCGCGGCAAGGTCGTCGACAGCACCACTCCAGCGGAGTCGAGCCAGGCGGACCTTGCCCGGATGATGGTCGGCCGGCCGGTGCTGCTGCGGGTCGAGAAGCAGGCCGCCAAGCCCGGCGACGTCAAGCTCAGGATCACCGACCTGGTGGTCGCCGACGACCGCCGCCAGGTGGCCGTCAACGGTGTGTCGCTGGATGTCCGGGCGGGCGAGATCGTGGGCATCGCCGGCGTGGAGGGAAATGGCCAGAACGAGCTCGTCGACGCGATCAGCGGCCTCCGCACGGCGAAGGAAGGCCACGTCTTCATCGGCGGACGCGAGTTTACCCGCCGCTCGACCCGCATGCGTTTGCGGGAGGGCTTGAGCGTCATTCCCGCCGACCGCCACAAGGAGGGGATCATCCTCGAGCTGCCGATCGCCGACAACCTGGTGCTGGAGGACTACGACCGCAACCCCTTCGCGCGCTGGATCGTCCGCAACCTGCGTGCCGTCACCGACTACGCGCGGCGACTGATCAAGCAGTTCGACATCCGTGCTTCCAGCGCGGAGGCGCCCGCCGGTTCGCTCTCCGGCGGC
>JALZAP010000283.1 GCA_030948245.1 Candidatus Dormiibacterota bacterium
GAGCGGGCCGTAGCCCATGCCACCGCCGGTGAACCCGACGGCGAAGTAGACGTTGGGCAGGTCCGGCAGGCAGCCAACCAGTGGCAGGGCGTCCGGTGTGAAGCCCATGATGCCGGCCCAGCGGTGGGTGATCTGAGTTCCTGCGCCGAGCGCGCGGAGGTGAGCGGTCAGGTACTCCTGGACGAGGCGGCTGGGCCTGGTGTCATACCCGACCTCATGCTCCAGGTCACGATCGCGGTAGCCGCCCGCGAGCACCCGGCCCCCGATGAGCTGGCGCCAGTACTGGAAGCCGCGATCGGCGTAGGTGGGCCTATCGACCAGCCGGTGGCTTGACGGCGCGGTGGCCGCCACCTGGGCTCGAATCGGCCGGATGCCGACGCCGGGCACGAGCAGAGGTGTGTAGGCGTTGGTGGCCAGCACGACAACGCCGGCGCGGCAGGCACCCCCGAGCGAATGCACGCGGACTCCGCCCTGCCCGGTCTCCAGGCCGACCACCTCGACTCCCTCGCGGATGATTCCGGGGGCCGCGTCCGCGGCGAAGATCTCGAGCGCCTCGACTGGGTCGAGCTCGCCGTCTCGGGGATTGACCAGGCGCCCCTCACGGTGCTCGACAGGGAAGCCATCGTCGCCCAGCAGATCGGCGGACTCGGCCAGGTCAAGTCTTTCCTCGGGGCCGCCGGCCTGGGTGACGCCGCCCAGCCGGCGGTACGCGGAGGCGCGGCCGTCGAGGGCGGCCGCCAGCAGGTCGTGGGTGTCGGCCGTGAACTGCCAGAGAGCGGCCGCCCGAGCCCGGCCGTACCTGCGCACGGCGACGGCATAGCAGGACGAGACCCCGGCCAGGAGAAACCCGGCGTTGCGGCCCGACGCCCCCGCGCCAATTCGATCTCGCTCCACCAGCACGGCGCCGGCCCGGCCGCGCAACCAGTGGACCAGCGCCAGTCCAGTGATCCCGCCCCCCACGACGAGCACGTCGCAGCTCTCGGGCAGAACCGCGGTCGGGACGCCGGGCTGACGCGTGGGCCGAATGCCCCAGATGGGGGTTCCGGAACCTACCTGGCCCTTCGCCGCCACGGTCCCGGCCGTCATGGGCGGCGAGTCCGGGCGGGGTGACTCTCGATCTCGCGCCCGCCCCCGGCCCATGCCAGCGATAATGAGCCGACTCTCCACTCCGGCGCCCGCGAAAGGCGGGCTGGGCGGCGGCTCGAATGGACCCCGGCCCCGATCGAGATTGACACGGGGAAGGGCGGTCACTAGGCTGTTGACGCCGACGACCGGCGCGATTCTGGGCCGGGTTGGGTAAGAAAGTCCAACGTTACGAGAGAGAGGGAGGCTGAATGCTCCGATTGAGTGATATGAAGGTGATGGCTCTGCCCATCGCCGGGGTTCTGGCGCTGGCCGCGTGCGGCGGCGCCGCCGGCAGCGGCGGATCGACCATCAAGGGCACGATCACCATCGCCAGCGACTATCCCGCCTCGGGCGGCGAGGCGTCGACCGGCATTCCCGAGCAGCAGGGGGTCGCCTTCGCGGTCTCCCAGCACTCGAACATCAAGGGCTTCAAGATCGTCTACAAGCCCTACGACGACGCGGTCAACGGCGTCCACGACCCGCAGAAGGGCGCGCAGAACGCCGCCGACATGGCCGGCAACACCCAGATCCTGGGCATGGTCGGCCCCAACAACTCGAACGTGGCCAAGGCCATCATCCCCATCCTGGCCCCGGTGCCGCTGGCGATGATCAGCCCCGCGAACACGAACGAGTGCCTGACCAAGCCGTTCCCCTACTGCAACCCGGCCCCGTCCGAGCTGCGCAAGGGTTCCACCAACAACTACTTCCGGATCGCGGGCACCGACGACCAGCAGGGCCCGGCCATGGCCGACTACGCCTACAACAGCCTCAAGTTCACGAAGGTCGCCGTGTTCAGCGACAACGAGACGTTTGGTGTGGGCGTGGCCAACAACTTCGTCAAGCGCTGGACCCAGCTCGGCGGCACAGTCGTCAACAACGGCGGGCAGCAGCAGGGCTTCGACGCCAAGAACACCTCCAACTTCGATCCCTTCATCAACGCGGCCAAGAACGGGGGCGCCCAGGCGATCTACATCGGCGCCACGACCGGCAACAAGCCATGCGTCTTCAGGGCCCAGATGAAGGGCATCCTCGACGTCCCACTGCTCGGCCCTGACGGCTTCGCCCTGGACCCGCAGTGCATCAAGGACGCCGGTGCCAACGCGGCCGGGATCTACGGCACGACCGCCGGTTCAGACCCGACGCAGAGCAAAGACCAGGCAGTCAAGGACAGTCTTGCCGCCTACAAGAAGGTCTATCCCAAGTCAACCGACATCGCCACCTACACGTTTCAGTCCTACGACTCGGCGCTGGTCATGCTCGACGCGGTCGGGCGGGCCATCGACGCCAACGGGGGCAAGCTGCCGAGCCGCGCCCAGGTTCGCGACGCGGTCGCCAAGACCAAGAACTTCAAGGGCATGACCGGCACCTGGACGTTCGACGGCAACGGCGACATCACGACCCCGGTCTTCTCCTACTACCAGTCGGACCCGGGCAATAAGAGCGACGGGGAGTGGAAGTTCCTGTCCTCGGCCCAGATCAAGAGCGTCAACACGACGGGCTAGGACCCGTCAGTACACGTGCAATCTAGGTCCGGGGGCTTCTTCGGAGGGGCCCCCGGATACCTGCTCAGCCGAACCGAAGGCCCAGCCAAGATGAGGATCGAGAGTTGATAGGGATCGCAGAGGCGCGCCAGCGGATCATTCGGCTGCCGGTGATCCGGGTGCTCAACTGGATCGTCCTGGCCGTGGGCCTTGTGATCGTCCTCCTCATCGCCCAGCGGATCGTGGCCCACGGCTTCGGTTACTTCTTGCAGACCGTGATCTATGGACTCGCGGGCGGTTCGCTCTACGCACTCATCGCGCTCGGCTACACGATGGTCTACGGCATCATCGAGCTGATCAACTTCGCCCACGCCGACGTGTTCACCTTCGGTGGCTTCGTCTCGTTCACCTTGGTGGGGCTCTTCGGA
>JALZAP010000284.1 GCA_030948245.1 Candidatus Dormiibacterota bacterium
GGCAACGGGTGCCCACCGAGGCGGGTTACGGCCTCTAGGGGGTGGGCACCGCGGTCGGGCTGGGTTGGACGACCGGGTTCTTCGCGATCGTTATCGTCACGTTCACCGCGCCGGTCCCGCTGGTGACGTTGGCCGGCAGCTGGTTCACCGGGACCCTCCGGGTGACCGTCGTGCTGAGGCCGTCGACGGCGAGCGCCGGCAGGCTGACGCTGTTGATGTTGCTGAGGTCGTCGATCGAGCCTGAGACGTCGACGAAGAGCGGGTCGATGGTGATGGCCGTGATCCGATAGCCGGGTGCCGGGCTTCCTGTCGGCGTTTCGACCAGCGGGACACGGCGGGTCTGGTTCGGCTTCACCGCCTCGACGTGGAGGCTGGCGTTGAGCGTCGAGTCGACGGTCGTGGCGGGGATCGTGTCGCTGGGGATCGTGAAGGGCCGCCCGTTCTTCTCGAGCTGGATGGGCAGGCTCGGGATGTCGGCACTCGAGGCCCCCACCGGTGAGGCCGGCTGGACGAAGGCCCTGACGTCCTTCAGCTGACTCGCGGCGCCCACGAAGCTGAGCTTGTTCGGGGTTACCACGATCTTGTCGGTGACCGGCTTCCAGCCCTCCGAGTAGTTGATCCGGGTCTCGATCGGCACACCCACCGTCGCCCGATCGTCAACCGTGATCGAGAAGGGGAGCTGGTCCTCCAGAGTGTTGACGTTGGGCACGGCCACGCGCGGCCGGCCCACCACCTGCTGGGTCCCGTTCTTGAGTCGCGTGCAGTCGACATGGACGCTGACGCTGTTCCTCCCCGCGATGCGGACGTTCTGAGCCGTCCCGGTCACATTGACCGGCTGCGTCGACGGCGCATTGTAGATGCTCTGGCCCGGTGAGAGATTGTCAAATGAGATGGGCGCATTGACCTGGACGATCACGATCGGGTTCTGCGCAAAGGCGACCGCGGAGAAGAGGCCGAGGGAGAGGACCAGCGCGAGCAGCTTCAGCTGCCAGTTGTGGGCGATCCAGCTCATCGCCTGCCCAGCGCCATCAGGGCCGCCAGCGAGCGGGAACGGCCGTTGGTCGCCTTGTTCCTCTGCAGGCTGCCGACGAGGCGAGTGCGGAGGCCGTCGGCATCGAGGTTGCGGTTGATCTTGCCGTCCTCGACGACCGAGATCGAGCCGGTCTCCTCGGAGACGACCAGGATGATCGCGTCGGAGACCTGGGACAGGCCGATCGCGGCCCGGTGCCGGGTGCCCAGCCGCTCGGCGCCCCGCACCCGCTCCTCCGGCATCGGCAGCAAGCAGCCGGCGGCCACGATCATGTTGCCGCGCACGATCACCGCCCCGTCATGGAGTGGCGAGTTGGGGAAGAAGATCGTCTGCAGGAACTCGGCTGTCAGCTCGCCGTTGATCCGGACACCGGTCGAGGCGTAGTCCTCGAGACCGACGTCGCGCTCGAAGGCGATCAGCGCGCCGGTCTTTCGCGCGCTCAACCGCTCCGAGGCGCGGATCGCCTCGGCGACGCCGCGGTTGAATGCCTGCGGGTTGAACTGCGAGAGCTGGAAGTTCACGTGGCTCAGCCTGCCCATCTGGTCGAGCGCCCTCCGGAGCTCAGGCTGGAAGAGAACGATGATCGCGATGACGACGAACGGGGCGGCGCTCGTGAAGAGCCAGGAGAGCAGGATCAGCTTCAGCGTGCTGGCGATGACGCCGACCAGGGAGAGGAGGACGAGGCCGACGATCAGCTCGGCCGCCCTGGTGCCGCGGACCAGCTTCAGGAGTTGGTAGAGGATCACGGCGACGATCAGGACGTCGATCACCTCCACCCAGCCGACCTTGGCGACCGCCCCGGCGACCGAGGCGAGCAGGTTGAGGAGGTAGCGGGACATCTAAGCCAGCAGCGCCAGCAGTGCCATCTGGGCGTGGAGGCGGTTCTCGGCCTGGTCGAAGACCACCGATGCGGGGCCGTCGATCACCTCGTCGGTCACCTCCTCGCCGCGGTGGGCGGGCAGGCAGTGCATGAAGAACGCGTCCGGCGCTCGGCGCAGAAGAGCCGAGTTGACCTGGTAGCCGGCGAAGTCGGCGCGACGCGACCCGGCTTCAGTCTCGTAGCCCATCGAGGTCCAGACGTCGGTGTATATGACGCGCGTGCCGGCAACCGCCGCAACGTCGTTGCTGACGACCATGCCCGGCGCGGCGGCCCGGACGGGCGCCGCGGGCTCGTATCCGGCCGGCGTGACGACGGTGAACGGAAAGCCGAGCAGGGTGTGCGCCTGGGCCAGCGAGGTGACCATGTTGTTGCCATCGCCGACGAAGGCGACCGGGACATCGAGGCCGCCGCAGCGCTCCCGGATCGTCATCAGGTCTGCCAGCACCTGGCAGGGATGTTCGAGCTCGGTCAGGGCGTTGACGACCGGGATACGCGCCGCGGCGGCGAGCTCGAGCAGGTCCTGGTGCCGGCGGAGCCGGGCGACGACCAGGTCCACGTAGCGGTCGAGGACGCGGGCAGCGTCGGCGACCGACTCCCGGTAGCCGATCTGGACGTCCTGCTCGCCGAGCGCGACGCTGGCGCCGCCGAGGCGGCGGATCCCGACCTCGAAGGAGACCCGTGTCCGCATTGACGGCTTCTGGAAGATCATCGCGACCTGCCGGCCTTCCAGGAGCGGCTCGCGCCAGCTGCCGGCCTTGATCCGGTCGGCGAGGTCGAGCAGGCCGAGTAGCTCACTCCGATCGAGGTCCGAGATGCTCAGGAAGTCCCGGCCCCGAAGGGTAAACAGGGAGTTGCTCAAGATGGAAATCCTAGGACCCCATCTTGTCAGAGATGCGGCGTTATGAGCTCCCCGGTAACGACCGGCCGCTCGGAGAGGTCGAGGGCCGAGTCGAATTCAGGCAGCCGGCCGCGCAGCGCTCGGTCGTCGCGGAGGGTCAGAAGCAGGTCGCGGCAGCCGGCCGGCTCGAGGCCGAAGTCGGCCGGCCGGAGGACGAGCGGCTTGGCACGCCGGAGCTGGACGGTCAACCGGTCGGAGATCCGGAT
>JALZAP010000285.1 GCA_030948245.1 Candidatus Dormiibacterota bacterium
GCGTTGACCTCATCCCGCATCCGCGCCTTGCTCCAGCCGGCATCGCGAAAGATGCGTGCGTGGTCGGGAGGGACCACGACGATGGCGTCGAAACCGAGGGCGAGGTTGGGATGCGCGGTCGCGTCGAGGCAGGCCGCGAAGCTGCGGATCAGAGAGTCAGCGCTGCGTGAGAGCTGGTCGACGATCGGCGCCGGACCCTGGCCCGCGAAGAGGGTGACGGTTGACTGTTCGGCTCGGTAGCCGAGCTGGACGTGGAGCGGCTCCCAGGGGGAGTCATCCTCCCTTTCGGCGAAGCAGAAGCTCAGCTTGCCGGGGTTGCCGAGGGTGGCGCGGTCGACGCCTCCGGGCTGGCCACCGCCGACGTTGCGAACGATCAGCTGGAGCGCTCGGCCGATCGTCAGGTTGGCCCGGTTGCCCTGCCCGAGGACGTTGACCGCCGAGTTCATCCCGATCTCCCTGGCGATGGGGCCGTTCACGATCAGCACCGGCCCGCTGAAGAACGTCGTCGCGAGCAGCCCGTGCATGTTGAACTCGTCCGTGCAGGCCCCTTCCAGCGCTGCCAGCACGACCGGCAGGTATTCCGGCCGGCAGCCTGCCAGCACCGCGTTGACGGCGACCTTCTCGACGGTGCACTCGACCAGGTCGGGCGGCACCAGCGCCACCACCTCGCCTGGGTCGCGGGTGGTGCCCTGGAGCATCCGGAACACCCGCTCGGCAGTCGGCGGCACCACCGGCAGACCGTCGCTCCAGCCGCGGGCGTAGGCGGCCTCGAACTCGTCCTCCTCGGCGCCGAAGCGGACCCGGCGTGAGGCCAGCCGATCGCCGCTGTAGCGTGCCGCGAGCCGTTCGGCGATGCCCGGTTCCAGCGACCTCGAGCCGCAGCCGGGGCGGTGTTCGGGCAGCCCCTCGCCGAGCGGCTTCACCCCGGTCAGCTGCTCCCAGCGTGGACGCAGCCAGCCCTGCAGCTCGTCGACCACGGCGCCGTTTTCGACCCGCAGCAGTGTCGGCACGGTCTCGATTCCCAGCCGGTAGGAATGCTCCAGCCCGGTGTCGTCAACGGGGTCGACGCCGTCTGGAAAGGTCGGGTCGTCCTGACTGAAGACGGTCAGCGGCTTCGCGCGTTGAAGCGATGCGAGGACGGGCGCAACCATGACGCAGGTCGGGCAGTCGCGCTTCACGAAGGCGACCAGGCCGTCGGGTAGCGACGAAACGCCCACCTGCTGAGGTTAAGCCTCGGCTTCGATACCGCGCGTCCGCACGTTCACGCTCATCGCGCCGGTTGCCATGCCGACGTACACCCCGCGCGTCGGGGCCGCATCCCGGTAGTCGCGCCCGACGGCTACCCGGACGTGGTTCTCGCCGGCCCGGACGGGGTGGGTCGCGTCAAAGCCGACCCAGCCGGCGCCGGGGACCCAGGCCTCGGCCCAGGCATGCGAGGCGCCCTCCATGACGCCGCCCGCGCCGGGGACGTGGATGTAGCCGCTGACATAGCGTGCCGGCACCTCCATCGCCCGGGCGGCGGCTATGAACAGGTGGGCGAAGTCCTGGCAGACGCCCGCCCGCAGCTGGAGGACCTCGGCCACCTCGGTGTAGACGGTGGTGACCGCGGGGTCGTAGTTGAAGTCGCGGCTGATCGCGACGGTCAGCTTCTCGAGCGCCGTCTCGACCGCCGGGCCGGAGGCCAGGTCGGCGGGCCGGTGGCGCTCCGCCAGTGCGCGGACGCCCGGTTCGTCGGTTACCGGAGACCGGAAGCGCAGGAAGTCGCCGACCAGGTCGTCCTCGGGATCGGCCGTGGCGCGCTCGCCGTTCATCTCGACCAGCGAGCGGCTGGTGACCCGCACCTTGCGGTGGGCGCGGAGCAGGTTGAAGTAGTGGACGAAGTTGCCGTAGCCGTCCTTGTAGGTCGAGACGTTCACCCGTGGATTGATCTCGAGCTTGAAGTCGAGCAGCCGCTGCCGGGGGTTGCTCAGGGGGGTCAGCCGGAGCTCCATCATCGTCTCGGTGATCGGCCCGGAATACGTGAAGCGGGTCGTGTGCTCGATCTCGAAGCGCTTCATTGCTGCTGCTGGGGCACCCGCGCGGTGGGATCGCCGGGGACCGTCGCGGTGACCTTGCTGGGTTGGAAGTAGGTCGCTCTCAGCGCCACGGTGAGCTCTCCCCCCAGCCGCTTGAACTCGCTGTCGAACTCGTCGGGGTCCTTCGCGACAGCCTCTGGGCCGGTGTCGTCGAAGAGGCCGGCCATCCGGGCAAGGACCTTCTCCGGGCGCGACTGCCGGCGGCGGCCGTCGATCCGGTGAACGGCCTCGAGGGCCTCACCGAGGCAGAAGCGGGCCGAGCGAGGCAGGTCGCGGTCGAAGAGCAGGAAGCCGACAACCTGGCGGCCGGTCACCTCGGACGAGAAGCGGAGACGGTAGGACTCGAACGCGAAGCCGGATTTGAGAGCCGCCGTCCATTCCAGCGGGTCCTCGCTGGCGGCCCCGAGCTCGGCGGTCTTGTGGATGACAACGGACACGGCGTTCTGCATCCGCTCGATGTACTTTCCCAAGCGCACGAACTCGCGCGCCTCGTCATGGAACATCGTGTTCTCGATCAGGCCCTCGATCAGGTGGACGCCGAGCTCGACCCCGGAAAGAAAGCTGTGGAGGTCCCGCTGCCAACCCCCCTCTTCGACCCGCCAGTAGAGCGAGTTGACCTGCTCGTAGAGCTCCGACGGCAGCGAAGGGCGGACCGCCTGGGCCGCCGAGCGCGCTGCCGCGACGCTGCCGCGGACGGAAGGTCCAGCGGCGCCCGCGACCAACAGCTCGACCGCCTGCTCGCGGCGGTCGACATCGCTGCCCGACCAGCCGGCCAGCCGCATCAGACCGGTCCAGAAGCCGGCGCCGGGGTCGTCCGCGCGGTCGAGAGAGTGATCGAGGTGGACACGGAGGACCCGGGCCAGGAAGTCGGCACGCTCCAGCTGCCTGCCGAAGAGCGCGAGCGAGGTCGCCGCCGAGCTAAGCAAGCGCGGGGTCC
>JALZAP010000028.1 GCA_030948245.1 Candidatus Dormiibacterota bacterium
CTTCCGAGTAGGGCCTGAAGCTGGCAACCACCTTCTCACCGGCGGGGACCGAGGGCGGCGGCGACTGCCAGGGCGGTCCCGACTCGTAGACCTGGTAGCAGATTGAGCCGCTGCCCGGCCGGTTGATCGCGAAACGGTTGCCGTAGCGGCCGAGCTGGAAGCTGTCCGGCAGCGGGTCCCCGGTGAGGTAGAGGGGGTGGAGGGGACGCGATCGGATGGCTTCGCGGTCGTAGAACAGCTCGCCCCAGTAGTTGGGCACGAGGACGTCGCTCCCGGCGGGTGCGTTGGCGAGCAGCCATCCCGCCGCAAGCTGGCGGGTATCGGTCGCGCTGAGCAGCCGGTCGCCCTGGACCGAGGTGATTGCGGATGGAGCGAGCAGGGCAGCCGCCAGCAAGGCGATGGCGGAAGCCTGCGGCTGGCGACCGGCGGCCGCCTGGACGGCGCCGCCGGCGAGCAGGCAGAGCGCGATCAGCATCGGCAGCGCGTAGCGGATGAAGACCTCATGGCTGAAGCCGACGACGAGGTAGGAGCCGGCGAGAAAGGCGAGCAAGGCGAGGTCCGTCCGGCTCCGCTTCCAGGCGGCGACCACGACCCCGGCCAGGCCGAGGGCGTACCCGCCCGGCCCCAGCCCGGCCGGCAGGCTGACGGCGGGGTGGTAGAGAAAGCCGATCGGCAGGTCGCCGTAGCCCTCCGCGCTCCGGCCGGCAAGGAAGCGGAAGCCGTCGAGGAGTTGGAGCGGCTGCCCGACGGGGGCCAGCACGGCGAGAAAGGCAAGCAACGAGCCGCCCGCCAGAGCGGCCAGGCGGGGCAACCGGTCCTCGCCCTGGACGGCCAGCACGAAGAGGTAGAGGGCGACCACGCCGAAGGTGTACTTGGTCCCGGCCGCGAGGCCGGCCGCGATCCCCGCGGCCGCCCAGCCGGCACGGGATTGGGCGCGTCCTCCGAGCCACATCGCCAGCACCATCAACGCGATCCCGACGATGTCGAGCCGGCCGAAGTGGGCGTTCTGGACCGCCAGCGGCGCGACTGCGAAAGCGGCGCCCGCGATCAGTCCCGCCAGGCCGCCGTAGGCGGACCGGGCGATCATGGCCAGGAGGCCGGCCGCGGCAGCGAAGGACAGCACCGAGAAGATCCGGACGGCCAGGTACTCCCAGGTCGGATCAACAGCCGTCGCGGGGCCCAGGTGACCGGGAGCCACGACGCCGAGCGTCAATTCGGCGAGGGCGAAGAGATAGAGCCCGAAGGGAGGGTAGACGTAGAAGTGCGGGTCGAGGCTGTGCTGAAGCGCCATCTGGACGGCCCGGCCGGTGAAAAGCTCCTCGTCCGGCCGGAAGTCGAAGGGGAGGCCGAAGCCGATGCCCCAGGCGCCGAGGAGGGCGGCGACGGCGACCACGCCCAAAACGCCGAGGAGGAGGGCGGCGGTGCTCGACCGCCGGCTCGTCAATTCCTGAGGGTGTGGATCGCCGACTGCCCGGCGGACATCCAGTCGGGTGAGCCGAGCCAATCCTCAACGCCCCAGAGCAAGACGACGGACACTCCCGTTCCCGAGTACTGCTGGGCGCTCTCCACCAGGTCCTCGGTGGAGAAGCTCGGATCGCCGTTCCAGGTCGAGCCCTGCATCTCGGTGACCCAGAGCTCCTTGCCGTCCTGGAGCGCCTGGTCGGCCCAGTAGGACAGGGTCTCGGCCTTCCACCCGATCCGCTCGGTGACGCTGGCGTCCTCGAGCGGCGTCGAGGGCGTTGCCACGTAGACGTCGAGGCCGAGGATGTCACCCAGCAGCAGGGCCGGCTTCGGGTGCCCGACAGGCTTCGGCCCGGGGAACAGGTTGAACAGCCAGGAGAAGGTGCTGGCCGCCTGCATGTCGAGTGAGACGCTGGCCGAGTTGTAGGTGGTCACGATCGCTCGGTGGACGGGATCGATGCTCTTCAGGAGTACGACCTCGTCGGCCACCGTGGCGTCATCCAGCGCCACGTCGCCGAGCCCTTCGTTGGTGCTGTCGAGGGGCTCGTTCTCGACCTGCCAGGCGTAAAGGAGCGGGCTCGCCGCATAGCGCTCGAAGGAGCCGGTGAGGTAACGCCGGTAGGCATCCGAGGATGTGATCTGAACCAGGTCGAGTGGCCCACCGGTAACGAGCCAGGAGGGCAGGTGGACCTCCGGGTAGGCGAGATTGCGAACCCCGGCGACCAGGATCACCTGGGTCTGGCGGACGTGCCGCTGCTGATTGGCGGCCGCCACCGTTGCCAGCAGCTGGTCGACGGACGAGAAGTCGAGCCGTTCCGGGCCAGGTGAGACCGCGTCCCAGTAGATGGGGACACGGACGAGGTCCGGGTGGAGCTTGTGGAGCAGCTGGGAGAGAGCCGCGGCGGGCGGCAAGCCGAGGCCGGCGGCTCGTCCTGGGATGAAGGTGAAGCCGACCAGGGGGGGAGCGGACCGGGTCGAGATGGTCGTCGGTGGTTGGCTTGCGCCGATGAGAAGGAAGACCAGTGCCAGCGGGACGACGCGGAAGAAGGCTCGAACCGTTCGCACTGACTTCGAAACCTAACGCAGTGAGCCTGAGCGCTGCATGAAGGATCTCAGCTTCTTACATTCTTTCTAGATGCCCCGCACCGCCTTCGTCGCCCTTTCCGCGCTGGGGGCGATGGTCCTGCTGGCCGGCATCAACGCCCACCCGGTGGGCCGGGACGAGGCGGTCAGCCTGCTCCTCGTCGCGCACCCGGTGGGCCAGATCGTCTCCCTCCTTGCCGCGCATGAGGTACATCCCGCGGGTTACTTCCTGCTGCTCTGGGCGTGGCCTCACGCCAACCTGGTCGAGGCGCGGCTGCTGAGCTGGGTCGCCGCGGTCGCCTGCGTCCCGGTGATGATGCTCGCCGCCGCCCGGCTCGGGCTGCGCCGGCCGTGGCTCACGGGCCTGCTGGTGGCGTGCTCGCCGTTCCTCGCCTACGAGGGAACCGACACCCGGATGTACGCCGCCCTGGCGCTCTTCGGTGCGGCAGCGCTGCTCGCGGTGGCGTCCCTACCCGAACGGCCGGGCTGGGGATGGCCGATGGGTCTCGGCGCGCTCCTCGCGGCCGGGATGTATCTGCATTACTTCGCCGCGTTCACCGCGCTCGGGGTTCTGGCCGTCCTGCTCATTCGCCGCCGTTTCGCCCTGGCCGGCCAGTCGATAGCGGTGGCGGCGGTGCTCTTCCTGCCCGGGCTGCTGCTGCTGGTCGCGCAGGCCGGCGTCCTCCTCCGCTATCCGACCGAGACCTGGCAGGAGCGCTTGAATGCGCACGGCCTGAACACCATCATCGGACTGCTCTTCGGCGGGGCGGAGTACGACCCCTACGGACGGCGGCTCGCCCTCTTCCTTTTCCTTCCGGCCGCCTACGGGATGATCCGCGCCCCGCGCCCGGTCCAGGTGCTGCTCATCTTCGGAGCCGGCCTGCCGCTCCTGCTCGGCCTCTTCACCGCGACCCTGACCGCCCGCTACCTTGCCCCGATGGCGCCGATCCTGGTGCTCTGCCTGGCAGTCGCCATCGACTCCCTGCCAAGGCTTGCGGTGCTGCCGGCGGCCGCGGCGGCGACACTTCTCTCCCTGGTTCTGGTCGGTTACCTCGACGTTCGCTACGACACCCTCAAGCCGCCGACGCCCGAGCTACTCACCGCCGCCAGGGCGGCCGGCGCCGAGTACGTGGTGGGCCACCGGCACTTCGCACCCCAGGCGGCCTACTACGCTCCCGGCGGTGAGGCGTTCGCGTTCAACCCGCCGGCGGTCGACCACGTCGGGCTCTGGGCGATGTCCCCTGGCCTCCCCTATCCTCCGCCGCCCGGAAAGCCGGTGCTCGCGGTCGACTACTGCGAAGGGCCGGCTCCGATCCCAGCGGGGTACCGGGTCACCCGGACCTGGGTGAATTCAGGCGCCGACTTCTGCGCCTGGCTGGCAGTGCCGCCCGGAACCTGATTTCCACCGTCCCCAATTCGTGGGTGGCAGGGTGGGGCGGAGCGTCTGACCCAATTTGGCTCGAACAGCGTCAGGTCGTTGGGTTCTCGAAGGCGCCCACGACCGGCGCGTCGATGTAGAGCGACTCCTGGGGAATGATCTTGAACCTGCCCTTCTCGTGAGCCTCCAGCACCGCGTCCGCGACGGCGGGGTGGAAGTGGGTTCCCCGGCACTTGCTGATCTCCCCCAGGGCAACCTCGATCGACATCCCCTTGCGGTAGGGACGGTCCGACGTCATCGCGTCGAAGGCGTCGGCGGCGGCCACGATCCAGGCGATGATCGCCAGCTCGTCGCCCTTCTTGCCGTCCGGGTAGCCCTTGCCGTCGAAGCGCTCGTGGTGGGAGCGGACGATGACCAGCTCGTCGGTCAGCATGTGGAGATTCTTGAGCACCTCGTAGCCGACGACCGGGTGGCGCTTGAGGATGTCGAACTCCTCGTCGGTCAGCTTTCCGGGCTTGCCGAGGATCGCATCGGGCACATTGATCTTGCCGATGTCGTGGAGCAGGCCGCCCTGCTCGAGCCGCTTCCAGGCACCATCGTCGCCGGGCGCGTACCTCATCTCCCGGGCGATCGTCAGCGAGTACTCGGTGACCCGGCTGGAGTGGCCGGCCGTGTAGGGGTCCTTGGCGTCGACCAGCTGCGCCATCGCCTTGAGGGACTCGAGGACGACCTGCTCCCGCTCGCGGAACAGGCGTGCGTTGTCGATCGCCACAGAGGCCTGGGCGCCGAGCTCGGTGGCGACTCGCTTGTGGTCCTCGCTGAAGGGTTTGCCCTCGACGTAGTTGGCGAGGAAGAGCACCCCGATCGGCACGGTGCGGAGCATCAGCGGCACGCAGAGGACGGCCCGCGGGTCGAGCGGTCCCGACGCCGCGCCCGGCTTGTCCGTGTAGTGCATGAAGGCGGTGCCCTTGGCGAACACCTCCTGGCAGATCTCGCCGCCAAGGTCGAGCGCGAGCCGCTGGGCCGTGTCGCGGTCGGTGCCGGCGGCGGCACGGACGACAAGCTGCTTGGACTCCTCGTCCTCCAGCGCGAGGACGCCGATCTGGGCATCGGCGGCCTTGCCGACCGATGCCAGCACCTGGTTGAGGACCTCGTCGATCTCGAGCGTCGAGGTGACGGCGGTGAGGCCGTCAATCAGGTTCCCGAGCTCCCAGACCATCATCTTGCTGGAGTCGAACAGCTCGGCATTGTTTAGAGCGACAACCGCCTGGTTGGCCAGGGTGCCCAGGACGCGGGTGTCGTTGGCGCTCCACTCCCGCTTCTCGGGGCTGAACACCGCCAGCGTGCCCCAGAAGGTCTGCTGGCTCATGATCGGGACGCAGAGCGCGCCGCGCAGCCGGGCGGCACGGAGGTCGGGCGGCCCGGCCGCCATCTCGAAAGCGTCGCCGACGTCGGCCACCGCCAGCGGCTGCCGGCTGAGCGCCACCGCCCCGATCACGCCCTGGCCGTTGCTGATCTCCTTGCCGACGAAGTCGGCCGGGAAGCCGAGCACTGCGATGACCCGGTTGCGGTCCTCGCCGACCGCCTGCGTCAGCAGGGCGTGCGTGCCGCCGCCCAACCGCGCCGCAACCTCGAGCGTCTTCTGCTCGAGGGCCGCCGTCCCCTGGGTGGTCGTCGTAAGCGCCTGCGAGATCTGGCTCAGAGAGTCGAGGGCAGAGGTGACCTTGTCGGCCTGGCCGGAGACCTTCTTCAGGATCCGCGAGTTCTCCACCGCAACGCCGGCGATGGCGCCCAGCTCCTGGAGGGCGGGTATGTCCTTGTCGCCGAAGCCCATCCCGCCCTTGCGGCCGAGGCAGAGCGCACCGAAGACTCCCTCCCGGCCGGTTATCGGCGCCAGCGCCTCGGACACCTGGGCCGAGTCGGAGCCGGGGTCGACGCCGCTGAAGACCCCGTCCGACCGGGTCACCAGCCGGCGGATCACCGTCCTGCCCTCGTCCTTGACCTCCGCCAGCGGGCTGTTTGCCAGCTCCGAGGCGACCGGCGAGCCGCCCACCATCAGGTAGGTGCCGTTGGGCTCGAAGGTCGCCACCCGGGCAGAGTCGTAGGGCACCAGCTCGCGGGCGCGCTCGACGACCAGCTTCATCACCTCTTCGAAGGGCAGCCCCGACGCCTGCTTGGCGATCTCGTTGAGGAGCGAGTAGCGGGCCAGCTCCTCCTTGGTCTGGGAGACGGCGTGCTGGCTGCCGAAGTGGATGGCGGCCCGGATGGCGAGGGTCTGGGCCAGCCGCCGCACGTCGGGATCGAAGCCGCCCCGGCGGTTGCCGAGGACCAGGAAGCCGCCCAGCCGGCTGGCCATCAGCATCGGCTCGACCAGCACGTTGGTGAGCCTCACCCCTGGAGTGAAGAGACGGGCGACGTGGCTGAGCCGCTCGCGCTCTTCCGCATAGAACTCCTGGTTCGCGGCGAGCGGGTTGGTGAGCGGGTCGCCACCTTCCTTGCGGGGGAGCAGCGGCTGGGGCCGGCCGTTGCTGAAACCGGACCCGGGCAGCTGGGGCACGAACTGGCGGCCGTCGGCGGTGGAGAGGTAGTAGACGCAGAACTCGGCTCCGACCTGGCGCGCAGTCATCGAGGAGAGGGCAGCGAGGTCGCTGAAGTTGATGCTCGGGTCCTCGGTCGCGGCGAGGAACATCCGGTGCTGCTCCTGGAGCTCCTCGTTCAGGGCTTCCACCTCGCTGACCCGCGTCCGCATCGTCTCGGTGACCTTCTCGTAGGCGAGCGAGCTGAGGACGCCACCGAGGACGAGGAGGAGGAGGCCGACGGTGTTGACGGCGAAGAAGGCGAGGGGCGCGAAGTGGACCTCGATCGCCGTGAAGGCGATCGCCAGGAGGCCCAGGATGACCGAGATCTTCCACTGCCGGTAGAGGAGGCCGCCGGTCCAGGCGGCGATGCCGGCGAGGATCGCGAGGAGAGCGGTCTCGCCCCGGTATCCCTGGATGTTGAAGCTCGCCCCCGCGAGGATGGCCAGGCCGGCCCCCGCGAAGAGGGCAAGCTGAAGGCTGAGCCCGCGGCCCCTCATGGCGGCGCCCATTCTACTGACGCTTTCTCGATCTGGTGCTGTATTTGGCACCGGTCAAGAGGCATGGGGCCTTCGTGGGTAAGCTTCACCCGTGGTCTGGGGAACCGTCAGGTGACAGTCTCCGAGCTCCTCCGGGTGGCCGAACATCTCCCGCCCGACGACAGGGAGCTGGTCGAGAAGGCGTACCGGCGCGCCGCCGCGGCCCACACCGGTCAGCGCCGCCTGTCCGGCGAGGACTACGTCAACCACCCGCTCGAGGTGGCGAGCATCCTCGCCGAGCTCCACCTTGACGCGGCGACCATCGTCGCCGCCATCCTCCACGACACCGTCGAGGACACCGACCTCACCCAGCAGGAGCTGACCAGGGAGTTCGGCCCCGAGGTTGCCAAGCTGGTCGAGGGCGTCACCAAGCTCGGCCGGATCTCGATCCGCTCCGAGCAGCAGCACCAGGCCGAGAACATCCGGAAGATGCTGCTGGCGATGGCGGAGGACATCCGGGTCGTCCTCATCAAGCTCGCCGACCGACTCCACAACATGCGGACGCTGGAGTTCCTGCCCGAGCCCAAGCGGGTGAAGATCTCCCGCGAGACGCTCGACATCTACGCTCCGCTGGCACACCGGCTGGGCATCTGGCAGATCAAGTGGGAGCTCGAGGACCTCGCCTTCCGCTACCTCCAGCCGGACGACTACAAGGATGTGGTCAAGCGCATCAACCGCCAGAGGAAGGACCGCGAGACGGTCGTCTCCGACCTCCGCGAGATCCTCGCCGTCGAGCTCGAGAAGATCGAGATCGACGCTGACATCTCGGGCCGGCCGAAGCACGCCTACTCGATCTGGCAGAAGATGAGCCGCGATCTCAAGGACTTCGCCGAGATCTACGACCTGCTCGCGATCCGTGTCCTGACCAACTCCGTCAAGGACTGTTACGGCGTCCTCGGCGTCGTCCACTCGCTCTGGAAACCGATGCCGGGGCGGTTCAAGGACTACATAGCGATGCCCAAGTCGAACGGCTACCAGTCCCTCCACACGACCGTCATCTCGCACTCCGGCGACCCGATCGAGATCCAGATCCGCACCCACGAAATGCACCGCTTCGCCGAGTACGGGATAGCCGCCCACTGGGCCTACAAGGAGGGCGGCAGCCCGGGCGGGCAGACCGCCCAGGCCAAGGGCGGCGCCAAGTTCGACGAGCGCTTCGGCTGGCTCCGGCTCCTGATGGAGTGGCAGAAGGAGGTGCTCGACGCCGAGCAGTTCGTCGACGCCGTCAAGGTCGACATCTTCGAGGACGAGGTCTTCGTCTTCACGCCCAAGGGTGACGTCCTCAACCTGCCCGCCGGCTCCACCCCGGTCGACTTCGCCTACCGGATCCACACCGAGGTCGGCCACCGCTGCATCGGCGCCAAGGTCAACGGCCGGATGGTTCCCCTCGACTACGCGCTCAGCAACGGCGAGATCGTCGAGGTGCTCACCACCCGTTCGCCCCACGGTCCCTCCCGGGACTGGCTCAACTTCGTCAAGAGCGCCTCCGCCCGGGACCGGATCCGGAAGTGGTTCAAGGCTCAGCGGCGCGACGAGAACGTGGCCAAGGGCCGCGACATGCTCGACAAGGAGCTGCGCCGGATGCACCGGCTGGGTCTCGCCGAGATCCCTCCGGGCAAGCTCGACGAGCTCGCCCACCAGTACAAGTACGGCACCGCCGACGACTTCCTCGCCGCGGTCGGCTACGGGGAGCTCTCACCGCACGCGGTGATAATGAAGATGGCGCTCGTCCCGGGCGACGAGGGCGACGAGCTGAAGTCGATCCCGCTGATTCCGCAGGTCGAGCCGACCGCGCGGGTCCTTGTGCGTGGCGAGCGGGGCGTCTTCACGACGGTTGCCGCCTGCTGCCAGCCGGTGCCCGGCGACGCGATCGTCGGCTACACGACCCGCGGCAAAGGCGTCACGGTCCACCGCGTCGACTGCGTCAACGCCGTCAACGCGGTCGAGAAGCAGCGGATCGTCCCGGTCGACTGGGATGCCCAGGCAACCCACCTCTACCCGGTCGCGATCAAGATCGAGGCCTGGGACCGGACCGGGCTGCTGCGCGACATCGCCACCGTGGTGGCTGAGTCGAAGGTGAACATGAGCGCGGTGAAGGTGGACGTCTACGACGACAAGTCGGCGGTCGTCTCCACCACCGTCGAGATCGACTCGCTCTCCCAGCTCTCGCGGCTGATGGAGAAGTTGGAGCTCGTCCGCGACGTCCACACGGTCGCCCGCGAGGTCGGATGAAGGTCGAGATCAAAGCGACCGCCGACTCCCAGTGGGGAACCAACTCCTACCTGGTCGAGGACGTCGACACCCACGACGCGGTGGTCATCGACGCGAACGCGGAGCCGGACGCGGTCATCGCCGCGGTCGAGAGGAGAGGCGCGAAGGTCCGCGCCATCCTGCTCACGCACACCGACGTCGACCACATCGCCGGCCTGCCCCGGCTGCTGGCGGCGTTCGGTTCGGTGCCGGTGGCGGTGCACCCCGAGGAGCTGGACGTGATCGCCGCAGGGAAACCGCTGCGGCGCGCCTTCCCGTTCGAATCGCCGCCGGTCGAGGCGCCGGAACTGCTGGAGGAGGGCAAGCCGTATCGCGCAGGTTCGCTCGAGTTCGAGGTTCTTCACACCCCCGGCCACTCGCCCGGTGGCGTGACGCTCAAAATCGGCAATGCCCTGTTCACCGGCGATGCCCTCTTCGCCGGCTCGATCGGCCGGAGCGACTTCGCCAACAGCGACGGTCGAGCCCTCCTGGAGGGGATCAGGGGCAAGCTTCTCTTGGAGCCGGAGGAGTCGATCGTCCTCGCCGGCCACGGCCCGGCATCGACGATCGGCCGGGAGAAACAGACCAACCCGTTTCTCTGAGGTGGTGGGAATGACAGGCGAATCGGAAGGCCGGCTGTTTGCCTCGCTCGATGCCGATGAGCGGCTGCCGCGAGAGTTACACGAGGAGAGGATCGGGTGGCGCGGTTTCAGCGGCGATCCGAACTGGCGCCATTTCTTGAGCTTCTTGTGGCCGCCGGCTTTTCTGTACGTCCTGACCGAGTCCTGGTGGCGGTTTCACAACGGCGCCGTCACCGTGTCGGCGGTCGTCCTTCTCTTTGTCGCCTTCTGGTGGTTCATCCACCGCCGGAGCGATTGACGGTCTGGAGCACAGAGCCGCCAGGCATTCAAGCTGAACCGGGCCGCACCAGTCCGGACTCGTAGGCGACCACCACCGCCTGCACCCGCGACCGAGCCCCCAGCTTGGCGAGGACATGGCCGACGTGGGTTCGGACGGTTGCGTCGCTTACGTGCAGCTCCGCCCCGACCTCCCTGTTGTCCATGCCCCGAGCCAGCAGGACCAGCACCTCCCGCTCACGGTCGGTCAGGCGGCCCACCGCGGAGGACTCGGCGGCCGGTTGCGGCCGCACCTGGGACTCGATCAACCGCCTTGTGCGGGCGGGGGCGAGCAGGGCGTCGCCGGCGGCGATCAGGCGCACCGCCGCGACCAGCTGCTCAGGCGTGGAGTCCTTGAGGATGAAGCCGCTCGCACCGGCACGGAGCGCCTCGAACACATTCTGGTCGGCGTCGAAGGTCGTGACCACGAGCACCCGGATCGCCGGGTCGTGCTCTATCAGCTGCCGGGTGGCGGTGATCCCGTCCAGGCGCGGCATCCGGATGTCCATCAGGACTACATCCGGCCGGTGCCGGCGTGCGGACGCCTGCGCCTCCTCGCCGTCGGCCGCCTCGGCCACGACCTCGACATCGGGCTGGCTCTCGAGGATCAAGCGGAGGCCGGCGCGGACCATCGCCTGGTCGTCGGCG
>JALZAP010000286.1 GCA_030948245.1 Candidatus Dormiibacterota bacterium
GTTCAGTTCAAATACGGGTAGCCTCGCCTCGCCGAATAAGTGGTGACCTCGATCGGGTTTAGCAGGACGTGACTGAACTCTTCGATGTGATCATCGTCGGCGGCGGGCCCGCCGGCCTTGCCGCCGGTCTCTACGCGGCCCGGATGGACTTGCGTACGGTCCTCGTCGACCGCGGGCCGGTCGGCGGCCAGCTCCACAACACGGAGCTGATCGAGGACTACCCCGGAATCGAGACGATCCTGGGGCCCGAGCTCGCCCTCAAGATGGGCAATCACGCCCGCAAGTTCGGGCTCGACGCGCGCGAGTACGAGCCGGTCACCTCGGTCGACGTGGAGGGGGAAGAGAGGGTCGTCCGCCTCGACTCTGGCAATGAGCTCCGCGCACCGGCCGTGATCATGGCCGCCGGCGGCCTGCCCAAGAAGCTCGACGTGCCGGGTGAGACCGAGCTCGCCGGCCGCGGCGTCTCCTACTGCGCGGTCTGCGACGGCGCCTTCTTCAAGAACGAGGTCCTGGCCGTGGTCGGGGGCGGCGACGCGGCGCTGGAGGAAGGCGACTTCCTCACTCGCTACGCGAGCAAGGTGCACATAATCCACCGCCGCGACCAGTTCCGTGCCCAGCCGATCCTCCAGGATCGAGCCCGTGCGAACAAGAAGATCGACTTCATCCTCGACGCCCACGTCAAGGCGATCGAGGGAAACGGAAAGGTCAAGGCGGTCAAGTACGACGCGCTGGGCGAGGAGTACGAGCTCCCCGTCGGCGGGGTCTTCATCTTCATCGGCTTCAACCCCAACTCGGACATCCTCAAGGTCCACGTCGACCACGACGCCGAGGGTTACATCCTCACCGGTGCCGACATGAAGACGTCGGTCGATGGCATCTGGGCCGTCGGCGACGTCCGCGCCCAGCTCACCAAGCAGATCGCGACGGCGGTCGGCGACGGTACGACCGCGGCCGTCTCGGCCTCCGCCTACGTCTCGTCGGTCCGCGACCGAGAGCGTGCCCGCGCCCGTGCCTAGGGCATCGGCTAACTCGCTCGAGATCGAGTACGAGACCTTCGGGGATTCGACCCGGCCGGCCGTTCTCCTCATCAGCGGCCTCGGCTCCCAGCTCATCGGCTGGACCGACGGCCTCTGTCAGGAGATCGCGGCCCGCGGCTTTCAGGTGATCCGTTTCGACAACCGGGACGTCGGACTCTCGACCAAGCTCGAGGGTGCCCCGGAGTATTCCTTGAGCGACATGGCGGCCGACGCCGCAGGTCTGCTCGGTGCGCTCGGAATCAACGCCGCCCACGTCGTGGGGGCTTCGATGGGCGGGATGATCGCCCAGCTGGTCGCCATCGAGCATCCGGCCCGGACGCTGTCGCTGACGGTCGTCATGTCCAACCTCGGCGGCACCGACTCGATCTCGGCCGACCCGGAGACCATCGCCGTCCTGTTCGAGCCGCCCGCCGACAACCGCGAGGACCGCATCGAGCAGTCGGTTGCGGCCTCGCGGATCACCTGGGGTCCAAGCTTTGACGAGGATCGTTCGCGAGCGCGCTCGACCCGCGCGGTCGACCGATCTTTCTACCCCGAGGGAACCGTCCGCCAGTTCCGGGCGCTGAGCGCCGCTGGGTCTCGGCGGGAGGCCCTCGCCGGGGTTTCCGTACCGGTGCTCGTGGTCCATGGCGACGGGGACCCGTTGGTGCCCTTCGCCAACGCCGAACGGATTGTGGCCGCCGCCCCCGCCGGGGCCGAGCTTCACGTGATGAAGGGAGTCGGGCACGACCTGCCGCCCTGGGAATGGGCCAGCATCGCCGATGGAATCGCCCGGCTGGCGGCTAAGCTCGAACCCGGCGTCGGCGTGGCGGAACGGTAGACGCGGCAGCCTTAGGAGCTGTTGGGGAAACCCATGGAGGTTCGACTCCTCTCGCCGACACCAGGCTAGGCGGTCGGACGGCCCTCGATCACCAAGTAGGAGTCGTTGCCTGCCGAGCAGCTGTAAACCCGGTCCACCTCGTAGCCGAGCGCGACCGAGTCCAGGTTGCGGCCTCCTGCCTGGGCGAGGGCTGAGGTGATCTGCTGCTTCACGTCGATGCCATTGAGCTGGCCCGAGGTCACGGCTACCCCGACATTGCCTCCCCCGGCCGCGTAGACGATCGCCGAGGCGGAAGCAGAGATGGCGCCGTAGCTTCCCGACGCCTCGATCGTCGCTCCACCGGCCGAGGCACCTGAAAAGCGAACCTTGACGCTCGAGGCGCCGGACTGGTTGAGGGAGGTCGCGAGCTCGTTCGCGCTCAGCACGTTGCGCTCGAAGCCGCCCTGGGATACCTGCGTCGCGGCGCAGACGAACCGGGTGATCATGGTGACCGAGAAGTGCTCCGACGGGTTCACGTTGTCGCCCCGGACCTGGATTTTGAAGGCCCCGCCGGGAGCGTTCGGGATGTCGACATGGACCAGCTTCCCGGCCGCACCCGAGGTCGCTGCGCTGCTCTCGTGAACCTTGCCTGAGGGGTCGGTGATCACCAGGGTCATGGCACTGCCCGGGTACGCGAGCTCGCCGATGACCTCGCCCCCCGCACTGTCGTAGTCCGGCTGGGAGGCCGTTTGCCCGGTCGCGATCGGCGTCTGATCGAAGGTGGTCTGTGCCGTCGCCGGCTGGCCGGCGGACTTCGCCGCCTCCTCCGACGCGAGCCATAGGGTGAAGGGATCGGCAGGGTCGGCCGTTATCGGCACCGCCTTGCCGATCGCACCCGAGGAGCTCGCGTCGGCCTGCTGACCGGCCAGGACGTCGACGCCGCCGCTCCCGCTGGCGAGGTTGACCTTGCCCACGAAGGTCTTCAACCGGACGCTGCCGTTGGCATTTTGGACGACCTCGAACTTGGTCCCGCGGACGCTGGCCGTCGCCGAGTGGCCGGCGACGTTGAACTTGGCATTGGCGCCGATCAACTTCTGCACGGTGCTCAGGGTCCGTCCTGTCTGCTGGGCGATGGAGACGTTGCTGAGCTGGCC
>JALZAP010000287.1 GCA_030948245.1 Candidatus Dormiibacterota bacterium
GAAGCCCATGTCGCCGGGCCTGCAAATGCCCATCAGGGCGTTCAGGTTTGCTCCGTCGTAGTAGAGCTTGGCGCCGACCGCGTGGACCAGGCCGGCGATCTCCAGGATGTCCTTTTCGAAGGTTCCCACGGTGTTCGGATTGGTCAGCATGAGAGCTGCTGTCCGCTCGTTGAGCTTCGCCTTCAGGTCGGACAGGCTGACTCGTCCGTCGGGCGCCGACTTGACTTCCACGACCTTGAAGCCGCAGAGGGCGGCGCTGGCGGGGTTGGTGCCGTGCGCGCTGTCCGGCACCAGCACCTCGGTCCGTTCATCGCCGCGATCTTCGTGAAGGGCCTGGATCATCCGCAGACCGGCCCACTCACCATGCGCGCCGGCCGCCGGCTGGAGGCTCATCCGGTCCATGCCGACGATGGCGCAAAGGGCTCGTTCGAGGTCCCACATCAGCTCCAGCGCGCCTTGCACACTCTCCTCCGGCTGGTAGGGATGGAGGAGCGCGAAGCCGGGCAGCGACGCCGCTTCCTCGTTGACGACCGGGTTGTACTTCATCGTGCAGCTGCCGAGTGGATAGAAGTTCTTGGAGATCGAGTAGTTCATCGCGCCGAGCCGGCTGAAGTGGCGCATCAGCTCCGGCTCGCTAAGGCGCGGCAGCCCGGGCGGAGACTTCCGAAGGGCGCCCTTGGGCAGCGCCTGGGCGGGCGCCAGCTCGGGCACACCGGCAGCCGGCAGGCGCGGCCCGGGCAGCGAGTCGCGGCTCTTTTCGAAGGTGAGGGTCTCGGTCACCGGCACGCCTCCACCAGCTCGTCCAGCGCCGCCGGGTCGTTCAGCTCGGTGCAGCAGAAGAGCAGCACCCCTTCGAGCTCAGGGAACCAGCGGCCCGCGTCGAGGCCGCCCAGCATGCCCTTTTCGGCCTGCCGGGCCAGGAGCTCCTGCGGGCGCTCGCACCGCACCGGGAACTCGTTGACGAACGAGGCGCCGGGAAAGGCCGCCTGGAACCCTGGCAGCCGGCCCAGCCTATCGGCCAGGTGGTGGGCGCGGCTCAGGCTCGTTGAGGCGATCGAATGGAGCCCGTCGGGCCCCATGTAGGTCATGTAGACCGTCGCCGCGAGCGCGCAGAGGGAGTGGTTGGTGCAGATGTTGGAGGTCGCCTTCTCCCGCCGGATGTGTTGCTCGCGGGCCTGCAGGGTGAGAACGAAGCCGCGCCGGCCCTGGCCGTCGAAGGCCTGACCGACGAGACGGCCGGGCAGGCGCCGGACAAGCTCCGTCCGGCAGGCCATGAAGCCGACGTGCGGGCCGCCGTAGCTGGGGGCCAGGCCGAGCTGCTGGCCCTCGCCGACGGCGATGTCGGCGCCGTACTCCCCGGGCGGAGCAAGGAGAGCGAGGCTGATCGGGTCGACGCTGGCGATGGCAAGGGCGCCGTGGGCGTGGGCGGCGGCGGTGAGCGACGCCGCGTCCTCGACCAGGCCCAGGAAGTTGGGCTGTTGGAAGATGACTGCCGCGACCCCGTCGTAGAGCTCGCTCTCCAGCTCCTCGGCGGCCACGACGCCGCCCTTCGCCCGGTGATGTAAAACGTGGAACTTTCGTCCCTTGGCGAACCCGCGAAGGGTCTCCTCGTACTCGGGATGGAGGTAGCCGGCCACCAGGACCTTGTCGCGGCCGGTGTGAACGACGGCCATCATGGCCGCCTCGGCGACTGCAGTCGCTCCGTCGTAGAGGGAGGCGTTGGCGACGTCCAGAGCGGTGAGTTGGGCGATCATCGTCTGGAACTCGAAGATTGCCTGCAGCCAGCCCTGGCTGGCCTCCGGCTGGTAGGGGGTGTAGGCGGTGTAGAACTCGCCCTTGGATGTGACGGCCGGCACCGCGGCGGGAATGAACCGGCGGTAGACACCCCCTCCGCGGAAGGTCAGCCGATCTTCGAAGACGCGGTTCCGACCGGCGAGCGACCGGATCCGACCCATCGTCTCGGGCTCGCTGAGGCCGTCGGGCAAGTCGAGCCGGCGGATCCGCAGGCTCGCCGGGATGTCCGCCAGGAGCGGCTCCATGGAACCGGCGCCGAGCGCCGCCAGCATGGCCGCGCGGTCCTCCGGCGAATGAACGAGATAGGGCATCTAATGGTCCGCCTTGGCGGTCGCCGTGTATTCGGTCTCGCTCAGCAGTCCCGCCGGCTCGCCCTCTACCTGGATCTTGACGAGCCAGCCCGCCCCGTATGGGTCGGAGTTCACGAGCTCCGGGTTCTGGATCAGCTTCTCGTTGACCTCCAGCACCGTTCCGGCGGCCGGCGAGTAGAGATCCGAGGCTGCCTTGACCGACTCGATGACCCCGAAAGACTCACCCGGCTTGAGCTTGGCGCCCTTGGCCGGCAGCTCGAGAAAGACGACGTCACCGAGCTGCGCCTGGGCGAAGTCGGAGATGCCGACCGTCGCCGTTTCGCCCTCGAGGACGATCCACTCGTGGGACGCCGTGTACTTCCTCTCCGCCATCGATCCCTCCTGCTTTCAGTTCTTGGACGCGGCCGGCGACTTCACGGATCCGCGGTAAATGGGCAGCGCGACGACCTCAGCCTGGCCCCGGCGCCCCCTGACATCGACTTCGACCTTATCTCCCGGTTCACTCCTGCCGGCCTCCAGGGAGGCCATCGCCACGCCCTGGTTGAGGAAGAACGACCAGGTCCCGCTCGTGACGCGGCCGATCGTCTCGCCGCCCGCGAGGACGGCGCTGTCGTGGCGCGGGATCGTCTTGTCGGTGGTCTTCAAACCGACCATCCGGCGACGGGCACCGGCGTCCTTGATGGTGGCAAGCGCTTCGGAGCCCTGGAACGACCCCTTGCCGAGCTTGACTGTCCATCCCAAACCGGCCTCGAAGGGGTTGGTCGTCTCGTCCATGTCGTTGCCGTAGAGCCGGAGACCGGCCTCCAGCCGGCAGACGTCCCTGGCCGCCAGGCCGCAGGCTCGGATGCCGGCGCCCAGGAGCGCATCCCAGACCTCGCCC
>JALZAP010000288.1 GCA_030948245.1 Candidatus Dormiibacterota bacterium
GCGTTCAGAAGCAGATCGCCGGCCGCAAGACGGCGCGCTGGATCGGCCGCGAGATCGAGGTGCTGGTCGAGGGCGGTGACGAGCTGGGACGGCCTTATGGCCGAAGCCGGCAGGGCAAACGGGTCATCGTCAAGCGTTCCCTGGCGAAGCCGGGGCAGGTGGTGTGGGTTGTGGTCGAGGAGGCGTTCCCCGGCCAGCTGGCCGGTCCCCTGGCGGCGTAACCCTCGTGCCATCCCCCTCCGAGACCCCGGTCATGCGCCAGCACCGGGAGGCCAAGGAGCGGTTCCCGGACGCGATCCTGCTCTTCCGGATGGGCGACTTCTACGAGCTCTTCAACGAGGACGCGGTCGAGGCCGCGCCGCTGATGGGGGTGACCCTCACCTCGCGGCCGCTCGGCAAGCAGGGCCGCCGCCCGATGGCAGGCGTGCCCTACCACGCGTGGCAGACGTACGTCGGGAGGCTGCTGCGGGCGGGCCGCAAGGTCGTCATCTGCGACCAGGTCGAGGCACCCACCGGAAAAGGTCTCGTGAAGCGGGAGATCACCCGTGTGCTCACGCCCGGAACGGTCGTCGAGGACGCCTACCTCGAGCCCTCGGCGCCCAACTTCCTGGTCGCCGCCTGGGTGAAGGGCGCGGAGGCGGGACTCGCCGCCTGCGACATCTCCACCTGCGAGCTCCAGCTCTGCCAGCTCCCCGCCGACCGGCTGCAGGCTGAGCTCGAGCGCCTGAACCCGGCCGAGCTGCTCCAGCCGCCTGAGGTCGAGGCCTACAAGTTCGACCCTGCCCGCGGCGGCGACCGGCTCCGGGAGCTGCTCGGGATCCTCTTCGAGGCCGCAATCGGTGCCGAGGAGGCCCCCCTTGCGATCGGTGCGGCGGGGGTCGTGCTCGACTACCTGAAAGCCAACCAGGTCAAGCTGCAGCCGGGGCTGTTCCGGGTGAGGACCTACTCCCCGGATGCGGCGATGCCGCTCGACGCGGCCACCGTCCGCAACCTCGAGCTGCCCGAGCTCTACCGCCTCCTCGACCGGACGGCGACGCCGGTCGGAGCCCGCCGCCTCCGGGTCTGGCTCTGGGCACCGCTCCGCGACGTGGAGGCGATCGAGCTCCGGCTGGGGGCGGTCGCCGAGCTGGAGCGCGCCGCAGCGCTCCGCAGCACCACTGCCGCGGCCCTGCACGGAGTGGGCGACCTGGAGCGCCTCACGGCACGCTCCGCCCAGGGTTTCGCGTCAGCGCGCGAGCTGGTCGCGCTGCGCAGAGCCATCGAGTCGCTGCCGCTGGTTGTCGAGGCGTTGCGGGGGGCCGAATCGCTCGCGCTCCGCGACCTTGCCGGCAGGGTCGCGCCCGCGCCGGATCTAGCCCACCTCCTCGCCGGCGCGCTGGTCGACGATCCACCCCCTCACAATCGCGACGGTGGCGCGATTCGCCCCGGCTTCGACTCCCAGCTTGACGCCATCCACGAGGCCTCCCGCGCAGCCCGGGACTGGATCGCTGCGCTGGAGGGCAAGGAGCGGGCGCGAACCGGCATCAAAGCCCTCAAGGTCGGCTACAACCGCGTCTTCGGCTACTACCTGGAGGTGAACGCCGGCAGCACGGCCCAGGTGCCGCCGGACTACATTCGCAAGCAGACACTCACCGGAGCCGAGCGCTACCTGACGCCCGAGCTCAAGGAGCGCGAGGCGATCGTCCTCAACGCCCAGCAGCATGTCGTCGCGCGCGAGGCCGAACTTTTGAAGGACCTCTGCGTAAGGGTGGCCTTGGCCGCCGGGCCGATCCTGGCCAGCGCACAGGCGGCAGGCGAGATCGACGCCCTCCAAAGCCTCGCCGCGACAGCCACAGAGCTGGGCTGGATCCGGCCGAGCGTCAATCACGGTGTCCGGACCCAGATTCGAGCCGGCCGCCATCCCCTCGTCGAGGCCGCGCTGCCGGAAGGCGTCTTCGTCCCCAACGACCTGGACCTCGACCCCGACGCGGAGCAGATCGTCATCCTCACCGGGCCGAACATGGCGGGAAAGTCGACCTACCTGCGCCAGGCCGCTCTGATCACCCTGCTCGCCCAGACAGGCTCCTTCGTCCCCGCCGAGTCAGCCTCGATCGGGCTCTGCGACCGGATCTTCACGCGAGTGGGTGCGCACGACGACCTCGCCGCGGGCATGTCCACTTTCATGGTCGAGATGACCGAGACGGCGAACATTCTTAACCACGCGACCCGATCCTCCCTGGTCGTCTTCGACGAGGTGGGGAGGGGCACCTCGACCTACGACGGGATGTCGATCGCCCAGGCTGTCGTGGAGTACATCCACGAGTCGCCGCGGCTCGGCTGTCGAACTCTCTTCGCGACCCACTATCACGAGCTCACCGCACTCGCCGATCGCCTGGCCCGAGTTTGCAACGAGCGCGTCGAGGTGCTCGAGGAAGGGGATACCGTGCGCTTCCTTCACCGCGTCGTCCCGGGTGGCGCCGACCGCTCCTACGGCATCCACGTCGCGGCCCTGGCCGGCCTACCATCGGCGGTGATCGCGCGAGCCCGCGGCATTCTCGGCGAGCTGGAGCGCCAGCGTCCGCTGGAACCCGCGGCGCAACAGCTTGGCCTCCCGCTCCAGGTGCCCGCCGACCCCCTGCTGGCCGAGCTGGAGGACCTGCAGCTCGATTCGCTGAGCCCGCTGGAGGCACTCCAGAAGCTCTACGAGCTGAAATCACGACTTGAGGCTCCGCACCAGTGACGCGCGCCGATCTGCGTTGGCTCGCATCTCGACGGGGGCCACTGGCGCGGAGCCTCTGATGACCATCCGGGCGCTGGCGCCCGAGGTCGCCGACGCGATCGCCGCCGGCGAGGTCGTCGAGCGGCCCGCCTCGGTGGTCAAGGAGCTGGTCGAAAACGCCCTCGATGCCGGCGCCCGCCGGATCACGGTCGAAATCCGAGGCGCCGGGCGGAACCTGGTCCGCGTTGTCGATGACGGCACCGGGATCCCGGCAGAGGAG
>JALZAP010000289.1 GCA_030948245.1 Candidatus Dormiibacterota bacterium
GGCCAAGGTCGAATACATCAACCTCGAGGACGTCCAGCAGCCGGCCGTGAAGTTCAAGGGCGCCAAGCCCTCACCGGCTCCCTCGCCGGTGGCCGGCGCGACGCCCAGCCCCTCCCCCACCGGGGTGGCGCCCGGGATCCAGGTGGCGCCATGCAAGTGATAGTCATCGCGGTCGTCTGCGCCGCTATCGGGCTGCTCCTCGGACTCCTCTCCCCGGTCACGATCCCGATCGGCTACGCCCGCTACACGGCGGTGGCGCTGCTGGCCGCGCTGGACTCGATCTTTGGAGCCCTCAGGGCCTACATCGCGGGGACCTACGAACCGCGGATCTTCCTCACCGGCCTGGTGACCAACATGGCTCTCGCCGGGGGCCTGACCTTCGTCGGCGACAAGATCGGCGTGGACCTCTCGATCGCTGCAATCGTCGCCTTCGGCGTCCGGATCTTCAACAACGCCGCGAGCATCCGCCGCCACTACCTATAGCTAGCTCTGCGTCCGACAACGCTCCCACGGTGCGGAGGAGGGCGATGATTCGAGTTATTCGGCGACGCTCCGGACCGGTCCGACCTGGCGCTCGGCAACCATCGGCAGCGACACCGTGAAGGTGCTACCGACGCCTTCCTCCGACACCACCGTGATGTCGCCGCCGTGCATTCGGGCGAGCTCGCGGGCGAAGTAGAGGCCCAGGCCGGTGCCCGGGATGTGGCTGTTGCCCGGGGTCACGATGCGGCCGAAGCGGGTGAACAGCCGGGGCTGATCGGCGGCTGCGATGCCGAGCCCGTGGTCCTGGACGGCTATCAGCGCCCGGCCCTCGACGGCGGTCAGCCGAACCTCGACCGCCCCGCCCTCGGGGGAGTACTTGACCGCGTTGTCCATCAGGTTGGTGATGATCGTCAGCAGGCGATCGCGGTCCGCCAGCACCGGCCCGCTCTCGATGTCCAACCTAAGCTCCACCCGGTGGTTGGCGGGCGCAAGGGGGCGCACCCGCTCGGCCGCCTCCGCCAGCACGCCGGTCAGCTCCTGGCGCTCGAGGTGGAGCTGGAGCCGGCTGTCCTCGAGGCGTGCCGTCTCGAGCATCTGCTCGACCAGCTCACTCACCTCCTGGAGCTTGCCGGTGACCACCGTGAAGACCTTCGCGGTGGCAGGGCTGTCGAGTGCCAGGGAGCCGTCGGAGAGCATCGAAACATAGCCCTTGAGGATGGCGAGAGGTCCGCGCAGCTCGTGCGAGGCCACCTTCAGGAAGTCCGACTTGACCTTCTCCAGCTCGGCCATCCGGTCCGCGTGCGCCTGCAGCTCGGTGGTCCGGCTGAGCTCCATTCGGAGCCGCTCGGCATTGCCGATGGCGAGGCCGGCGAGGTCGGCGACGCCTTCCAGCAGGCGCAGGGCGGGCCACTCGAAGAGCTGCCTGTCGGAGGTCGCGGTGACCACGCCATACAGCTGGCCGCCGATCCGCACGGGCGCCCAGGCGAAGCTCCTGGCTGTATCACCGAAGACATCGGCGAGCTCCGGTTCGAGGCGTCCGCGGTCACAGCCGACCGCCTGGCCGGACTCGATCGCACGGAGCATCTCGGCCGGTGCGAAGGCGAGGGGGAAGTCGATCGCCCGGGTCCTGACGGTTTCTCCGTCGTCGTCGGAGATCGCCGTCAAACGGTCGTTCTCGATCCGGATCAGGGCGGCGTGGCCGCCCTCGGCCCGGACCGCCCGGGCGACCATCCGCACAACGGTCCCGAGGACCACCTCGGGTTCGAGCGACGCGGCCAGCGAGCGCGCCGCTTCGAGGAGCAGGCTCAGCTCCTCCACGCGGCGCTGGACCTTCTCGTCGGCGAGCTGCAGCGCGCCCTCTCGCTGGACCGCATCGGAGACCGCGAGTGCGATCTGCTCGAGGAGGGAGACGTCCCGCTCGTCGAAGCGCCCGACCTGCGCCGAGTCCAGCTCCAGCACTCCGATCACCTTGCCGGCGGCCAGCAGGGGGACCGCGATCAGGCTTTTGATCCGGGCATTGGACCCGAGCGAACGATTCGCCGGCGGCACCGCGACGTCGGGTGCGTCGATATCCTGGATCAGGATCGAGCGGCCCGTGTCGGCGACGGTGCCCATGATGCCGCTGCCGACCGGGAGGCGGGAGCTCCAGACCGCCTCGTCGATGTCGCCCTCGGCGGCGGCCGGGTAGATCTCGTTGCGCTCGTTGATCAACGCGACCATGCCGCCGCGGAGGCCCTCCCCCGCCATCTCCCGGAGGATCCGGTCGAGGATCTCCTTCAGGGACTCGGCCGAGGTCGCGATCCGGGCGACGCGGGCCATCAGGCCGGCCCGTGCGGCTGCGGCCTGGGTTCTCGTCACGTAGGTGGCCGCCACCCTTCCCAGCGACGCCACCAGCACGATCGTCAGGCAGTCCGTCACAGCCTCGACCGTCGGCACCGCTCCACCCAGTGCAGCGGCAAGGCGGAAGAAGAGGGCGAGCAGGGTGACGAGAACGGTCACCCGGCCGCTGAGGACCCAGGTGGCGGCAACAACCGGGATGATGGCCGCCGCTCCGAGGCTCGTTCCCGGCGGGGTCGACACGTCGACCAGGTAAATCAGGCTGAGCGCGAAAACGCAGGACCCGGCCACCAGCAAAGCCCGGGGGCCGCGTACGGCGGCGAGCGGTCGAAGCCAGTTCGGCAGTGCGGAGGCCGCATCTGCTGTCACCGGCTCGCGGTGGGGGTTATCGGACATCGGCGATGACACCTATGATCGCCGACGCTGCAAATCTCCGTCCAAGTCGCCGCCAGGCCCCGCGATACCGGAGGTCGAGGGCGCCGACCCTCGGCTATAATGCCGTCGCCCGCCCCAGAACACTCCCAGCATCACGGAGGCATCGCAGCACACCCTTTTGACGAGGCGGAAGCGTGTCGTCGGTTTGGACCTCGGCACCAGCAAGGTGGCGGCGGTCGTAGGCGAGACCGACGATTTCGGAAACATAAGC
>JALZAP010000290.1 GCA_030948245.1 Candidatus Dormiibacterota bacterium
CCTCCGGTGTCCGGGTCTACGCCTCGCTCGCCGAGTCGCCCGAGATCCAGACCGACCCCCGCCGGCTGAGCCAGATCGTCTCCAACCTGCTCGCCAACGCCATCCAGTTCACCTCCGACGGCGGCCAGGTGACGGTGGCCGCAAAGGCGCACGGCAAGTCGGTCGAGATCGCCGTGACCGATACCGGCGTGGGAATCCCGCTGGCGGACCAGGAGCGGATCTTCGACCCGTTCGCGCAGGTCGACTCGGGTCTCTCCCGGAGCCACGCCGGCACCGGCCTCGGACTCTCCCTCTCCCGCCGCCTGGCGTCGCTCCTGGGCGGCGAGTTGACCGTCTCCAGCGTCGTGGGCAGCGGCAGCACCTTCCGCCTCGTCCTCCCCCTCGCCAGGAGCGTTTGGCCCTAGGCCACCCCGCCTGGCGCACCCGCCCGACGGCTGAGCTGGAGACCGGTGCGCCCGCCGCGGTGTCGCCTCCAACGGGCGAGACCCTCTTTCGGAGCATGGTGGAGTCGGCGCCGGCCTATTTCTACGTCGCCGATCCGAGCAACGCCTCGACCATCTACCGCAGCCCCCAGGCGGTTTCGATGCTCGGTCACTCGCTCGCCGACTGGAGCGCCAATCCCAGCCTCTGGGCTGAGATCCTCCACCCCGCCGACCGGGACCGGGTCCTGACCGAGATAACCGCCGCCATGAAGGGCCTCCGGCCCTTTCGCAGCGAGTACCGGATCCGCACCCGGTCGGGCACCTATCTCTGGGTGCGTGACCACGGCACACTGGTCGTCAACCCGACCGGCCCCGGGATGATCTTCCAGGGTGTCGTGCTCGATATCACCGAAGAGATGGAGGCAGTCCAGGACTCGCTGCGGATCGAGGAGCGACTCGCCGCGCTCCTCCGCTCCGCACCTGTGATCCTCTTCTCCCTGACGCCGGCAGGGATCATCACCGTCGCGGGTGGCAGCGGGCTCGCCGACCTCGAGCTGGGGCCGGACCACGGCGTCGGCCGCTCGGTCTTCGACGTCTTCGCCGATCAGCCCGAGTTCGTCCACGGCTTCCAGGCTGCCCTCGCCGGCCGCGAGACGAGCGGCGAGGTCCTCCACGAGGGCCTCGGCCGGTGGTTTGCCGCAGGCGCCACGCCGGTCTTCGAGAACGGCCAGCTGATGGCCGTGACGATAGTCGCCACCGACATCACGGATCGCCGCGCCTACCAGCAGGCCCTGTTCGAGAGCCAGGCCAAATCGCGGGCGCTCGCCTCGATGAGCCACGAGCTGCGGACGCCGCTCAATTCCATCCTGGGCTTCTCCCAGCTACTACAGGCGGGCACGATCGCCGGCGAGCTGAACGACCGCCAGCGGCGCTACGTCGACAACGTCGTCAAGAGCGGTGAGCACCTGCTCGACCTCGTCAACGATGTCCTCGACCTGGCGAAATCGGAATCCGGACAGGTCGAGCTCGAGCTCGAGTCGGTCGTCCTCGACGAGGCCGTCGCGCGGGCACTGAGCACCGTCCGGCCGCTTGCCGATGCGAAGGGCCTCTCCCTCAGTCAGGAAGCGAGCGCCGGAAGCCTGGTCCGCGCCGACCCCCAGCGCCTCCACCAGGTACTCCTCAACCTGCTCTCCAACGCGATCAAGTTCACGGAGGTGGGCGAGGTCGCCATCTCCTCCAACAGCGCCGAGGAGGGCTGGGTGTCGGTGACCGTCGCCGACACCGGGATCGGCATCAGTGCCGCTGACCAGGCCGTGATCTTCGACGAGTTCGTCCAGCTGGGGTCGGGTTGGGCCGACGGCCAGCGCGGGACCGGACTTGGACTGTCGCTGACCCGAAGCTTCGTGGAGGCGATGGGCGGGACCATCTGGACCATCAGCGAGCCGGGCGGCGGCAGCCGCTTCACCTTCCGGCTGGCGGCCCCTGCTTAGCCCTTGGCGGCGGCCTGGGGCAGGAGGTAGACGAGAGGGTCGACGAACTGGCCATCGACCCGGACCTCGAAGTGGAGGTGGGGGCCGGTCGAGAAGCCGCTCGAGCCTTCGAAGCCGATGACCTGGCCCTGGAGCACGTTGTCACCGATTCGGACCGCGAGCGCGTCCAGGTGGCCGTAGAGCGTCTCCACCCCGTGGCCGTGGGCGACCACGATGTAGTTGCCGTACCCGATCCTGCCGGTCGCGGCGGCGACCACGATGCCGTTGGCGGCGGCCTGCACGGGAGTCCCGAACGGGTCGGCGAAGTCACAGCCGGTGTGGAAATGGGGGTACGGCCCGAGCGGTGGCTCGAGCACCAGCGCGGTCGGCCCGAAGGGCTGGCTGATCGGGGCCCCCGGCATCGGCCAGGCGAGCGTGAGGCCGGCCGGCGCGGCGCCGGCCGGCAGCAGCCCGTGCGCCTGCAGTCTTCCAGACCCGGCGGCGGCCGCGCTCCACGCCTGCTGCATCTCCGCCCTGGCGAGGCTCTGCTGCTGCGCCTCGAGCAGAGCGACCAGCGCCTGCGCGTCAGCCGGCGACTGGTCTTTCAGCTGCCCGACCGCATCCTGCATCTGGAACGACAGGTCGAGTAGCTGGTTGGAGATGTCGTCCTGGAGGCTGAGCTGGCTGTCCAGCTGGGTAACCACCGCGTTGAGGGCGTCCACGATCGAGCTCTCCCGGTCGAGGTCATCCTGCCGTGCGGCGCGGTCCTTGTTGAGCTTGGCGAGGTCGGCCTCGAGCCGCGCCTGGAGGGTGTGCGCCCGCTGCCCGGCGACGACCAGGTCGGCGCTCTCGACCAGCGCGTCCTGGAGGCTCTTCGCCCGGGCGATGATGACCAGCCAGTTTGACGGTCGCCGGTACATCGACCTGGCCAGCGTCCCCACCTGGGCCTTCTCGGCATCCACCCGGTCCTGGGTGGTCGTGATCTGGTCGTCGAGCTGGGCGACCTGGTCCTGCAGGTCGGCCACCTGCAAGGAGGCCGCGTCCACCTGGTCGTAGAGCC
>JALZAP010000291.1 GCA_030948245.1 Candidatus Dormiibacterota bacterium
TCTCCATGTCCTTCAGGGGGACGCCGGCGCGATAGGCGAGCGCCATGCCGTCACCGGTGCAGATCTGGCCATTGGTGCTGAAGGCATAGACCCGGCCGTTGCCGCCGGTGGTCATGATCACCGTCTTGGCCCGCACCGCGCTCATTGCGCCGCTCCGCTGGTTCAGCGCGACGATGCCGACGCAGCGGCCGTCCTCGACCAGCAGCGAGGTGACGAAGCTCTCGTCCAGCCGCTCGATCCGGTCGAACTTGAGCGAGGTCTGGAAGAGCGTGTGGAGCATGTGGAAGCCGGTCTTGTCGGCCGCGAAGCAGGTCCGCCAGGTCGTCATTCCACCGAACGGCCGGGCGCTGATCTTGCCGTCCGGGTCGCGGCTCCAGGGACAGCCCCAGTGCTCGAGCTGGATGAGCTCGATCGGCGCCTCCCGGACGAAGGTCTCGACGACGAACTGGTCGGAGATGTAGTCGGAGCCCTTGACGGTGTCGAAGGCGTGCTTCTCCCAGCTGTCCTCGGGGCGGAGGGCGGCCGCGGCGCCGCCCTCGGCGGAGACCGTGTGGCTGCGCATCGGGTAGACCTTGGAGACGATCAGGATCCGAAGGCTGGAATCCATCTCTGCCGCGGCGATGGCGGCCCGGAGTCCGGCTCCGCCGCCTCCGACAATGAGCACGTCGTAGAGCGGAAAGTCCAAGGCGTTCTTTATCGTAGCCAGTTGCGCCGGGCGCCCTCACAGGCGGGAGAAGGCGACCGCGGTCTGGGCCGCGGCTCGGGCGTTGTTGATGACCAGCTCGACGTTCAGCTCCACCGAGCGCCCGCCTGACAGCTCGGCGATCTTGGCAAGCAGCCGCGGCGTCACCGCCGACCCGGTCACCTCCCCCACCTCCGTGAGCGCCCGCGAGACAAGCTCGATCGCGCCCGGCAGCTCGCCGGGCGGGGGTACCGCGACGACCGCCCCGTGCAAACCGGTGCCCCAGCCGGCCTGCAGAACGCGAGCGGTCTCCTCCGGACCGCTGACCGTGGCGCTCACCGAGTATCCGGTTCGCTGGATGTAGAAGCCGGGCAGGTCGTCGGTGTGCCAGCCGAGGACGGGGACCTCGTAGGATTCCAGCCGCTCCAGCGTGAGGGCGAGGTCGAGGACGGTCTTGGCGCCGGCGCAGAAGACGGCAACCGGCGATTGGGCCAGCTCGTAGAGATCGGCCGAGACGTCCTCCGGGTGCCCGATGTGGACGCCACCGATGCCCCCCGTCGCCATGAACCGGATGCCTGCCAGCCCGGCGGCGCGGACGGTCGCCGCAACCGTCGTCGCCCCGGTCGAGCCGAGGGCGATCGCCGCGCCGAGGTCGCGGGTGCTGACCTTGACGACGTCGCCATCTTCAGCGAGCGCCCGCAGCTCGGCTTCGCTCAACCCGACCTGGAGGGCTCCCTGGCGCACGGCGACGGTCGCCGGGAACCCGCCCTCCTCCCGGATCGCGGCCTCGCAGCCGAAGGCGGCCTCCAGGTTGTGGGGAGCCGGGAGCCCCTGCGCGACGATCGAGGTCTCCAACACCACGACGGGCCCACCCTCGCGGAGTGCCGCGGCGACCTCGGGGGCGACCTTGACGGGCCAGAAGGCCACTTAGGTGATCAGGGCCGTGCGCCCATTCGGGTGACCGCGAAGGCACCGACGAGGACGGCCCTGCCGGCCGCCTCGAGCGGCGTGGCGCCATCCAGGTAGGCGCTGCAGAAGGCGGCCGCGAACGCGTCGCCGGCGCCGGTCGCGTCGATCGCCTCGACCTTCGATGCCGGCACTCGGCGGCCGAATACGCGCACGCCTCGGGTCCCGAGCTTGACGACCGGCACCTTCGCCATCCCCTCCAGCGGGGCGCCCAGCTCGTTCGCCTCGGCCTCGTTCGCGAACACCAGCTCGGGGTGGAGCATCGCCAGGTCGAGCGCCAGCCGGGCGCCCCCGTACTCCCGGATCCCGGCTGCCGATGAGAGGTCGACCGAGATGATCGCGCCATCGGCCCGCGCGATCTCGACCGCTCGCCGCGTCGTCGAGGCGAGGGGCTCGGCGAAGAGCGAGTAGGCCGGCACGTGGAGCAGGTTCAGGCCCTTGAACCACTCTTCCTCGATGTCCTCCGGGCGGAGACCGAAGACGGCCCGGTCCTGGCGGGCGAAGCTCCGCTCTCCGGTGGGGCTCAAGAGCACCGCGATGGCGCCGGTGGGGTCCGTGCTGCGAACCGCCCTGACCTCGACTCCGCCGGCCTCGATCTCCGCGACGAGCCGGCGGCCGAGGTCATCGTCCCCCACCCGGGTGACCAGGCGGGAGCCTTCGCCGAGAGCGGCCGACCAGGCGCAGAAGTTCGCGGCCTGTCCGCCGCCGCCGATCCTGATCGAAGCGTCGCGGTCGTCGTCGAGCCGCATCTGGCCCTCGGGTGCGATGGTCACGTCGAGCACGAGCGAGCCGATGGAGCCGACCACGGCACGGATGGTAGTTCCTTACCCTCAGTCTGCAAGTGGAAGTGCGCCGCCTCGAGCGGGATTCGTCGTTCGTACTGCTCTGGGCGGGCCAAACCCTGAGCGAGTTGGGGTCGTCGGTGAGCGAGCTGGCGATCCCGACCGCCGCCATCTTTCTCTTCGGCGCGGGACCGCTCCAGATCTCGATCATCGGCGCCCTCGAGGTGCTGCCCTTCGCCGGGCTCGGGCTGCTCCTCGGCCCCTATGTCGACAGGTTCCCGAAGCGGCCGGTGATGATCGCCTGCGACGCCGGGCGCTTCCTCCTGCTCGGTTCGATCCCGGCGGCTGGACTGGCGCACCTGCTGTCACTGGGCCAGCTCTACGCGGTCGCCTTCGGCACCGGCTGCTTCAACGTCTTCTTCCAGGTCGCCTACCAGTCCTACCTCCCGGGTCTCGTCACGCGGCGCCAAATCATGGGAGCCAACTCGCGGCTCTACATCACCGGCAC
>JALZAP010000292.1:0-2077 GCA_030948245.1 Candidatus Dormiibacterota bacterium
GTCGATCGGGGTCGAGAAGTCGGCGTCCGAGATCAGCACCAGCACCCCTCGACTCGCCGCGACGCCGGCGGCGACGGCGCGGCCCTTGCCCCCGTTGGGCTGAAGGTCGATGCCGACAAGGTGGTCCGGGTCGAGGCCCCGCTCGGTGCGGATCAGGTCCATCGTCTGGTCGCTGCTGCCGTCGTTGACGATGATCAGCTCCCACCTGAGCCCGAGCGCGTTGAGGTATGGCTTGATCACCGAAAGCGTCTCCGGCAGCCGGCCGCTCTCGTTATAGGCCGGCACCACCACGCTCAGCTCGAGGGGCTCGGCCACGGGGCGAAAGCATATCTAGTGGTGTGTCGGGCAAAGCTCGACCTGGAGACTGAGGGTCGATGCGCCGCGGCCCGCTCCGACTCAGCTCCGCGCCCTGAGGACTTCCAGGGCGAAGCGGGGCAGGACAGCCATCCGGCGGGCGCGCCAGGGCTGGCGGAAAAGCCGGAAGAGCCACTCCAGGCCGGCGCGGCGCATCCAGGCCGGCGCGCGGGGAACCCTGCCGGAGAGATAGTCGAAGGTGCCCCCCACACCGATTCCGACTCCGGCGCCGAGGCGGGCCAGGTTGCGGTCGATCCAGAGCTCCTGGCGGGGCGCACCATAGGCGACGAGCACGATATCGGGGTGTGCGGCCGCGATCAGCCGGAGGCTTTCTTCGTCGCCTTCCGGCCCGGCCACGCCTGCGTGGTGACCGGCGATCGCGAGCCCGGGGTGCCGGTCTTTGAGCAGCGCCGCGACCTCCTCGGCAATCCCGGGCGCTGCCCCGAGCAGGAAGAGCCGCCAGCCGCGCTGGACGGCCCGCTCGGCAAGGGCTGGGATCAGGTCGACGCCGGTGACCCGCGCCGGCAGCGGCCGGCCCTGGCGGCGGGCGGCCCAGGTGACGCCCCAACCGTCGGCCAGGCAGAGCGCCGCGCTTTCCAGCACCCGCCGGAACGAGGGATCGCGTCGTGCCAGCATCACGAACTCGGGGTTGACGGTCGCCACCAGGTGATGGCCGCCTCCTGCAAGCAGCTCCTCGATCCGATCCAAGGTGGCCTCGGTGTCGAGGTCGTCCACCCGCACGCCGAGCACCCGGATCGAGCCCATCTCACGGCTGATTATCATTGGCGGCTGTTGCCTGAACCTGGGACCCGGTGCTGATCGTCGACCTCCGGCGGGTCGACCCGGTTCGACCGGACCCACCCGGCGAGTACGCGCTCCAGTTGACTGGGGCACTGGTGCGGATCGCGGTCCACACCGAGATCACCGTCCTCGAACCGGGATACAAGGGACCGCTGCCGGCGGGCGACACCCTCCTCCAACCCGCCGGCGGACGGCCCAGCCCCGGCTACCGCTGCATCGTGGCCGTCCATGATCTTGCCCACCTCCACTCCGGCCTTCTCGGGTTCGGCCGCCGCTTCGGGACCGCCTTCGCCACCAGCCGCTCTGACCTCGTGCTCGCCCCCTCGGAGGCTCTCGCCGAAGGCCTCCGGCGCTTCCTCCGACTTCCACCAGAACGGGTGAAGGTCGTCCTTCCTGGCCTCGACGCCGACTTCGCACGAACATCGGCGGTGGAGGCCGCGACAGTGCGTGGCACGCTCGGCCTGCCCGAGCGCTACCTACTCGCCTATGGCGATGGAGACCTCGCCCTGCGAGCGTGGGCCGGCGCCACGACTCCGGCGGAAGGGGCGGGACTGGTCCTCGCCGACGCGCTGCCCTACCGCCGGCAGCAGCTGCCGGCCCTGATCAGCGGAGCGGTCGGGGTGCTCCTCTGCGAAAGCCTGAACGGATGCCCGATCCGCGCTCTGCAGGCGATGGCCTGCGGATCACCGCCGGTCGTTCCCGACGACGGCGCCTTCCCCGAGGTGGTCCGCGACGGGGGTCTGACGGTTCGAGCGGGAAACCTGGGCGACTGGTCGGAGGCGATCTCCGCCCTCTATCGCAGCCGGCCGCTCCGGGTGCAGCTGTCCGCCCGCGGCCGGGAGCTGGCGGCCGGCCTCACTGCCGAGCGAACGGCGCGGAAGGTCCTCGAGCTATTTGAGGCCTGACAGCGCCGGGCTCGTAG
>JALZAP010000292.1:2087-2934 GCA_030948245.1 Candidatus Dormiibacterota bacterium
CGGATCCGAGCGGGGGATCTGGATCGGCCTCACCTGGGTCGGAGCGACGCCGGTCTCGTGTGCCCGGAGATTGTCGGCGTAGTCGGCGAGCGTTTCGCCTCCCGAGACCCGCACCCTCGTCCAGGTGAATCGATCGTCGAGGCTGTGGACGGTGCCGGGCTGCGTCGTCGTGGCACTTTCGAAGCCCGCCGCGAAGACCGCCTGGACGACCGCGGCATCGTAGCGGCCGGCCGGGTAGCAGAAATCGAGCACGGGGTGCCCGACCAGTGCTTCGAGCGCCGCCTTCGAGCCGCCGACCTCAGCGGCGAGGGTTCCCCCGGCTTTGGTCAGGTCGGCATGGCTCACTGTGTGTGCCCCGATCTCGATGCCGTAGGCATCCATCTCGCGCACCTGCTCCGGCATCACGTTCGATCCCGACCTTCCGACGAAGCCGCTGACGATGTAGGCGACGCCCGTGAAATGGTGCTGCTTGAGCACCGGGAATGCCTGCGTATAGACGTCCGTATAGCCGTCGTCGAAGGTCAGCACGACCGGCTTGTCGGGCAGCGAGTGGTTGCCGGCCAGGTAGGCACGCAGCTGCGTCAGGGTGATCGGGTGAAAGCCGTTCGAGTCGAGATAGTCCATCTGCTGACGGAAGTCGTCAGGGGATGTCGAGAGACCCCAGCCGAGGTGGTCGGACCCGGGGTCTGGCGGGACCCGGATGTAGTGATACATGAGGATCGGCACCTGGACCGTCTGGCGCCCGGTCGGCACGACCGGGCTGTACGCCCCCGGCGGCATGGCTTCCCAAGCCGGCATGGGACCGTAATGTGGATGAAGGCGCGAGTAACCTCCCGCGCCCCTGATC
>JALZAP010000293.1 GCA_030948245.1 Candidatus Dormiibacterota bacterium
GTCCTGATCCTCTTCAGCGTTGTCTGGCTGATCTTCACGATGCCCGACCCCTCGCGCATTGACCGGCAGAGCCTGATCGCCCTGGGGGTCGTGGTCCTGGTCGCGGCAGTCGGTGGAATCGGCTTCAGCTGGGGGAGGTATTTCCGACGGCGATGAAGCTGAAGCTGGGCTACAAGGCGTCGGCGGAGCAGTTCGGACCGCAGGAGCTGCTCGACCTGGCCGTGCTCGCCGAGGAGAAGGGATTCGACAGCGTCTGGGTCTCCGACCACTACCAGCCGTTCCGCCACACCGACGGGCACGCGCCGTTCTCGCTCGCCTGGCTGGGCGCCGCGACCCAGCGGACCCGAGGCGCGACGCTCGGCACCAGCGTCCTGACGCCGACCTTCCGCTACCACCCGTCGATCGTCGCCCAGGCCTTCGCCACCCTCGAGCGGCTGGCACCGGGCCGGCTGATCCTCGGCATCGGCACCGGTGAGTCCATGAACGAGGTGCCCGTCACGGGGATGGAGTGGCCCGAGTTCAAGGTTCGCTTCGGGCGTCTCAAAGAGGCGGTGGAGCTGATGCGGCAGCTCTGGCAGGAGGACTTCGTCACCTACCAGGGCGATTACTTCCAGACCAGGGAGGTCACGCTTTACGACAAGCCCACAACCGGGATGGTGCCGATCTACGTCGGCGCTTCGGGGGAGGTCGCGGCGCGGTTCGCGGGCCGGGTCGGGGACGGCTTCATCTGCACCTCGGGCAAGGGCATGGAGCTCTACTCCGAGAAGCTCCTCCCGGCGGTGCGGGAGGGCGCCGAGAAGGCCGGCCGCGACTACGACCAGATCGTCAAGGCGATCGAGATGAAGGTCTCTTACGACCACGACCGGGCGCGGGCGATGGAGGACACCAAGCTCTGGGCCCCGCTGGCCCTTCCTGCCGAGGACAAGGCGGGCGTCGAGGACCCGCGCGAGTTGGAGCGGCGGGCCCGCGCGATCGAGGACCAGGCCCATCGCCGGTGGCTGGTCGCGGACAACCCGGCGGAGCACCTCGCCCAGCTCCGCCCGTACGTCGAGCTGGGCTTCCAGGAGCTGATCTTCCACTCGCCGAGCAACCACCAGGAGGACTTTCTGAACCTGTACAGCGAGGAGATCCTGCCCCGCCTCCGAGAGACCTGGCGTTGACCCGGGTCGTCCTCCTGGTGAAGGACTTCGGGGCAGCCAAGAGCCGGCTCAGCGAGGTGCTGGACCCGCCCTCGCGGATGGCCATCGCCGGGGACTTCGCCCTCGCAGCGCTCAGCGCGGTTGGTCCCGAGGCGCTGGTGGTTGCGGGTTCAGAAACGGTGGCGGGGATTGCCCGATCGAATGGCAACGAGGTCGTCGTCGAGGAGCGCTCGAACGGCCAGAATCCGGCCGCGAGGCTTGGTATCGCGGCGGCGGTCGAGCACGGAGCCGACGCCGTGCTGCTGCTCTCCTCCGACCTGCCGCTCATCAGCACCGGTGTCATCAAGCGCCTGCTCGCCTGGGCCGACCGCCTGCCGCGGCCGGTCGCCGTCGCGGTTGCGGCCATCGGCCGAGGTGGCACCAACGCGCTCTACCTGGCACCTCCTGATGCGATCGACCTCCACTTCGGCGAGGACTCGCTCGCCAAGTTCGAGTCCGACGCGCGAAGCCGCCGGGTGCGCTTTGAGATCTACGACTCCCCCGAGCTCGCGCTTGACATCGACGAGCCGTCCGACCTGGCCGCGCTCCGCGAGCGCCGGCGCGCTGGTTGATCGAGCTTCACCCGGTCAACGGGCTGCCCGAGGTGACGCCTGGCGACGACCTCGCCGCTTTGCTCGCAGAGCGATCGGAGCTGGCCGACGAGGACATCCTCGTTGTCGCCCAGAAGGTCGTCTCCAAGGCCGAGGGGCGGCTCCGCGACATGCGCGAGATCACGCCGGGTAGCCAGGCGCTGGAGATCGCGGAGCGGAATGGGTCGGACCCGCGCCAGGTCCAGGCGGTGATCGACGAGAGCATCCGGCTGGTCCGCACCGAGCGGGTGATAATCTCCGAGACCCGCCACGGATTCATCTGCGCCAACGCCGGGGTCGACCACAGCAACGTGCCGGGGGGCGAGATCCTCTGCCTTCTCCCGCTCGATCCTGACGCGAGCGCGGCCCGCCTCCGGGAGCGCCTCCGCGAGCTGACGGGGCGAACGATCGCGGTCATCGTGTCCGACACCTTCGGCCGGGCCTGGCGGGTCGGCATCCAGAACGTTGCCCTCGGTGTCGCCGGGATGCCGGCGGTTGTCGACTACCGGGGCCGGGACGACGACTTCGGGCGCACCATGGTCGGAACCGTCGTCGCCATCGCGGACGAGCTGGCCGGCGCCGCCGAGCTCGTCATGGGCAAGACCGACCGGGTTCCCGCCGTCATCATCCGCGGCTACCGCCCGGCGGGCGAACCGGGCACCGGCCGCCAGCTGATCCGGCCGGCGGAGGAGGACATGTTCAGGTGACCAGGCGACCTTGAACATCGTGCTCCTCGCCGGAGGGACCGGCGGGGCGATGCTGGCCGAAGGCCTCGACGCCGCGCTGCCCGACGGGTCCCTCACGGTAATCACCAACACCGGCGATGACCTCGAGCTGTACGGACTGGCGATCAGTCCCGACACCGACGCGGTGCTCTACCGTCTCGCTGGAATCTTCAACGAGGAAGCCCATTGGGGCGTGGCGGGAGAGACGTTCGCGATGCTCGAGATGCTCAAGCGCTACGGCGAGGACACCTGGTTCGGGCTTGGCGACCGCGACCTGGCGACCCACCTGCTGCGCACCCGTCTCCTCCAAACCGGGATGGGCGCCGCGGCGGTGGCCGCTGACCTTGGCTTCCGGCTCGGAATCAATTCCCAGGTGATCCCCATGTCGGAGCAGCCGGTCCGCACCAAGGTGACCACACCGAAGGGG
>JALZAP010000294.1 GCA_030948245.1 Candidatus Dormiibacterota bacterium
ACCCTGCTGTCGCCTGCGCCGTCCTCGCGGGCGAGGGCGGGACCTTCACGACCGGCGACGACCTGACCGAGACCGCGGCGATGGGCGACGTCGGGTTTGCCGACATGATCGAAGGCTTTCAGTCGATAACCAGGGCCCTCCGGGCGATGGCGATGCCGGTGATCGCGGCCATCGAGGGCTACGCCGTCGGCGGCGGCCTTGAGATCGCCGCAGCCTGCGACCTGCGCGTCTGCGCCGAGGACACGATCTTCTTCTGCCCGGAAGTGCGGCTCGGTCTGCTGCTGAGCAATGGCTCCTCCTCCATCCTTCCCCGCCTGATCGGCGCGGGCCGGACCCGGGAGCTGCTGCTCACCGGGCGGCGCTTCGACGCCGGCTGGGCGGAGCGCGCCGGGCTCGTCAACCGGGTGGTGCCGCGGGGCGAGGTTCGGGAAGCGGCGCTGGCGATGGCCGGCGAGGTCGCGGCCAACCAGCCGGCGGCGGTGCGGATGACCAAGCGGCTGCTCAACGAGGTCGAGGAGCGGGAGGTGGCGGACGCGCTCGCCGCCGAGACGCGGGCGACCATGGAAGCGTTCGCCGATCCCGCCGTGGTGGCAGGGCTGAAGGCCGAGCTGGAGCGCTGGGCCGCTCGCCGCCGATGACGCTTGCCGGCCTGCTGGCGGCGCGGGCGGCCGAGCAGCCCGCACGCGACCTGCTCCGGATGCCTGGCCGGAGCCTGACCTACGGCGAGTTCGACGCCGAGGTGAACCGCCTCGCGAACGGACTCCTCGCTTCAGGCGTGAGGCAGGGTGATTTTGTCGGGGTGATGCTGCCCAACTGCCCGGAGGCTGCCCTCCTGTGGCTTGCGCTGCTCCGGATCGGCGCGGTCGAGGCTCCGCTCAATACAGCCTTTCGCGGCGCCGGGCTCGCCCACCTCCTCGACCTCTGCGGGTGCCGGTTGCTGGTTATCGACGAGTCATACCTTCCCGCCCTGGGCGAGGTCCGCGCCGGGCTGGCAATGCTGGAGCGGGTCGTCACCCGAGGAGAGTTGGGCGAGCTCCGTGGCGCCGCACGCGACCCCGGCCTGACGGTGCGTGCGAACGACCTCGCCCAGCTCTTCTTCACCTCCGGGACGACAGGTCGCAGCAAGGCTTGCCTTTTCGATCATCGCTATGCCGTCCGCCAGGCCGAGCTGTTCCTGGCCGGCTGGCGGATCGAGCCCGCTGACGTGCTCTACAACCCGTTTCCGCTCTTCCACATCGACGCCTCGGTCCTCACCCTCGCGCCCGCCATCGTCGGCCGCTGCACCGCGGCACTGGGCGACCGCTTCAGCGCCACCCGCTTCTGGGACGAGGTCCGCGAGCTGGAGGCCACCGTCTTCGACTACATGGGCGCGACGCTGACCATGCTCTGGAAGCAGCCGCCTCGCTCCGACGACGCTGACAACCCGGTGCGGCTCGCCTGGGGCGTGCCGCTGCCCGACTTCGCGGAAGGCTTCGAGGAGCGATTCGACCTCCGCCTGGTCGAGGGGTTCGGAATGACCGACTGCGGCGTGCCCGCCTACCAGCCGCTCGACGAGCCCCGCCGCGCCGGCTCCTGCGGGCGCGTCATCCCTCCCTACCAGGTGTCGATCGCGGCCGACGGCGAGATCCTGATCCGTTCCGGCGAGCCCGGCCTCCTGACCCTCGGCTACCACGGCATGCCGGAAGCGACGGCGGAGGCTTTCCGGGAGGGCTGGTTCCATAGCGGTGACCTCGGCCGCCTCGACGCCGACGGCTGGCTCTACTTCGAAGGCCGCAAGAAGGACGCCATCCGGCGGCGGGGTGAGAACATCAGCGCCTTCGAGATCGAGGAGGTCGTCGAGTCGCATCCGGCCGTGCTCCAGGCCGCCGCCTTCGGCCTGCCCTCGGAGCTGATGGAGGAGGAGGTCAAGGTCTGCGCCGTGCTTCGGCCCGGCTGCAGCCTGGCGCCGGAGGCGCTCGTCGCCTGGTGCGAGAGTCGGATGGCGCGCCACATGGTGCCGCGCTACGTCGAGTTCCTGGCCGAGCTGCCGCTGACCCCGACCGAGAAAGTCGAGAAGTACCGCCTCCGCGATGCCGGTGTCACGGCCGGGACCTGGGACCGGGAGGGGGTGCGGCGGTGAAGAAGCTCGAGGTCCACAACCCGAACGTCAGCTGCGGCTCCTGCCGGAAGTTCGACGGCCACACCTGGTGCAAGCACTGGAACTTCTTCACGACCGCCGAGTCGCCGCCCTGCCGCTTCTACAGTGCCAGGCCGAAGGGCACCATCCGCGATTCGTCCGAGGTGTTCCCGGAAGAGCCGGCGAGGTGACCGGGAGGCTCCGGCTGGGAGCCTGGCTGGTTTGTCTAGGACTGCTCGCCGCGGGCCTCTACCTGGCGGTCGTCCCGGCACCCGGGAAGACGACCTTCGAGAGGGTCGATGGCCGGCTCCTCGAGGTCAACACGCAGGACGTCGGCACGCCCGTCAAGCCCGACCGGATGCGCAAGCTGGTGCTCACCGGCGCCCGCTGCGTCGACTACGACTACCTGGACTCCTGGGCGAAGCAGGTCGGCCTGCCGGTGATAACCGACCTCGACGCCACCAAGCCGATGACCGTCTATGCCGACGCACGCAGCTGCAGCGGATTCAATGTCGGCAAGAGCGCCCCGCTCCGCGCCCTCGTCTTCGAGGGCAAGCTCTACGCGACCGCCGCCTTTCAGCACCCTCCCAACGACCGTCTGGCGAACCTGCCGGCGGCTCTCCTCCTCCTGTTGACCGGCGCCGCAGGGGTCATCCTGCTCGTCCGCAGGCCGACTCGCCGCGGCGAGGCCGGCACGCTAGAATGACCGGCTAGAAAATCCGCGAGCCGCTGCCGCGGGCCGCCCTTTAAGCCGGTCCTGAGAGACCGAGAAGGAGGTGTTTTTTGTGGCCGTAGGCCAGCGC
>JALZAP010000295.1 GCA_030948245.1 Candidatus Dormiibacterota bacterium
GCTTTCGGCTCGGCGCTGTCGTCGCCTTCGGCCTTCCCGACGGCCTTGGCTTCGTCCTTCCCGACGGCCTTGGCTTCGTCCTTGGACTCTTCCGCGGCTTCGGCGCCTTCAACCCCGAACTGGCGGTTGAAGGTCTTGACCGCCTTCTCCAGCTGCTTCAAGAGGTCGTCGTCGAGTGCCTTCTTGGACTCGATCGAGCCGAGCAGCTCCTTGTGGTCGGCGCGCAGATAGCGGGCGAAGCCCTCCTCCCACTCCTTCACGCGGGCGACCGAGACTTTGTCGAGATGGCCGTTGGTGCCCGCCCAGATCTCGGCGACCTGGAGGCCGAGCGACATCGGCGAGTACTGCGCCTGCTTGAGCAGCTCGGTGAGCCGGCCGCCGCGCTCGAGCTGATCGCGGGTCGCCTTGTCGAGGTCGGAGGCGAACTGGGCGAAGGCCGCCAGCTCGCGGTACTGGGCGAGCTCCAGCTTCATCCGGCCCGAGACCTGCCGCATCGCCTTGGTCTGCGCGGCACCGCCCACCCTGGACACGGAGGTTCCGACCGAGATTGCCGGGCGGATGCCGGAGTTGAAGAGGTCTGACTGGAGGTAGAGCTGGCCGTCGGTGATCGAGATGACGTTGGTCGGGATGTAGGCGGAGACGTCGTTGGCCTGGGTCTCGATGACGGGCAGGGCGGTAAGCGAGCCGCCGCCGTTCGCCTTGTTCATCTTGGCCGCCCGCTCGAGCAGCCGGGAATGGAGGTAGAAGACGTCGCCCGGGTAGGCCTCGCGGCCGGGCGGCCGGCGCAGGTTGAGGGACATCTCGCGGTATGCCCAGGCGTGCTTGGTGAGATCGTCGTAACAGACCAGGGCCTCCTGACCCTGGTCCATGAAGTACTCGCCCATCGCACAGCCGGCGTAGGGGGCGATGTAATTGAGGGTCGCCGGCTCCGAGGCCGTGGCCGCCACGATGATTGTGTATTCGAGGGCGCCGTGCTCCTCGAGCGTCGCGGCGACCCGGGCGATGGAAGCGGCGTTCTGACCGATCGCAACGTAGACGCAGAAGAGGTTCTGCCCCTTCTGGTTGATGATGGCGTCGAGCAGGATCGCCGTCTTGCCGGTCTGGCGGTCGCCGATTATCAGCTCCCGCTGGCCGCGGCCGATCGGGATCATGGCGTCGATCGCCTTGATACCTGTCTGGACCGGGGTGTCGACCGGCTGTCGGGTGATGACACCTGCGGCAACCCGCTCGACAGCGGCCGTCTTCCTGGTCTTGATGGGACCCTTCCCGTCGAGCGGCTCACCGAGGGGGCTGACCACCCTGCCGAGGAGTTCGGGGCCGACCGGAACCTCGACGATGCGGCCGGTCGTCTTGACCTGGTCGCCCTCCTGGAGGTGCTCGTAGGAGCCCATGACCACCGCCCGGACCTGGTCCTCCTCGAGGTTCAGCGCCATGCCGTAGACGTCGCCGGGGAACTGGAGCAGCTCGCCCGCCATGGCGCCGCGGAGGCCATAGATCGACGCGATCCCGTCGCCGACACTGATGATCCGCCCAACCTCGGACGTGACCAGCTCGGCCTTGAAATCCTTGAGCCGGGACTTGATTACGTCGGTGATGTCCTGCGAACCGATGCTCAACTTCTCACTTTCCTTCTGATGTCACCCTCCCCACACGTGTGGGGGGGCAGGGTGGGGCCAATCACTTGACCAATACCTTCCGGCGGAGCTGGTCGATCCGGCCCGCCACACTGGCGTCGGTGAGCCTGTCACCGACCTGGAGGACAAGGCCGCCAAGGATCGCCGGGTCCACAGAGGCGACCAGCCGGACATCCTTGCCCAGCTGCGCCGAGAGGTCGCGGCCGAGCTTTTCGCGGTCCCGGTCGGAGAGCGGGATGGCCGTCGTGACGCGGGCTCGGACCCTACCTGCCGCCGCGTCGGCGAGGGCTTCGAAGTGCGCGACGATCTCAGCTATCCGATCCACCCGGCGGCTCGCCACCAGCAGCCGCATCAGATTGAGGCCATGCGGGCCGATTCCCGGCAGGTCGAGCTCGTCGACCGCCTTCAGCCTGGTCTCGAGCGACACGCTCGGATTGGCCAGGATGTCCCGCGCCGTCGCATCCTCGAGCACGTTGCGAATGAGGGCGAGCCGGCCCGACCACTCCTCGACCTTGCGCTGCTCGGTCGCGAGCTCGAAGACCGCCTTCGCGTAGCGGTTAGCGCCTCCCGCCAACCTCGCTCTCCCACGCCACGAAATCTACGATTTCGCGGGTACCCCGGACCCTGCCTACGTCCGTCATCGCTTACCGCCCACACCGATTTCCTCGATGGCCCGATCTATCAGGCGCTTGTGGCCCTTCACGTCGAGAGCGTCCCCGACGACCTTCTCGGTCACCGCGATGACGATGTCGGCGACCTGCGCGCGAACCGACTCGACCGCCTGCTGGCGAGCCGCCTCGATGTCCTTGACGGCCTTCTCGACCTGCCGCCGAGCCTCCTCTTCACCCTTCGCCTTGAGCTCCTCGCGGAGCTGCTCGGCCGACTTGGCTGCTCCAGCGATCATTTCCTGCGCCTGGGCGCGAGCATCGTTGAGCTTGGCCTCGGCCTCCTTCAGGCGGGCCTCCGCCTCGGCCCGCTCCTTCGCGGCGGTCTCGATGGCGTCGGCGATCGTCTTCTGGCGCGCTGTCGCCGCCTTTTCGATCGCGGGGTACGCGTACTTCCAGAGGACGCCCAGCATCAGCAGGAAGGCGAGCAGCTCGATGAAGAAGGTCGCATTTACGGTGAGGACGTCAGCCGGCGCGGTGTCGAGGAACAAGCTATTTGACCCCGTTCGCGACCACGAAGATAAAAAGGCCGATGGCGAGCGCGAGGTTGATGAAGTACATGCCCTCCACCAGGGCCACCACGATCCAGAACGTCGTCATCAGCGAGCCCTGGGACT
>JALZAP010000296.1 GCA_030948245.1 Candidatus Dormiibacterota bacterium
GGCCGCCTTTGCCGCGGTCGCCGGCCACCTGCCCGGCGACCCCTACTGGGCGGAGCCCGACATCGAGCCACGTCCCGCGCCGCTCCGGGTGGCGTTCACGATCTCAGCCGCCGCCGGTGTCGATCCCGAGGTCGTCTCCGTCACCGCGGGCGCCGCCGTGGCGATCGCTTCGCTCGGCCACCAGGTCGAGCAGGCGGGCCCGGACACCGCCGCTTTCCGCGAACAGATGCTGGTCGTCGTCGCCGCCGGGATGGCGAGCCTGCCCCTCCCGCCGGGTGCCGACCTGGACCCGATCAACAGCCTCTCGGTCGCCACCGGCCAGCAACTTTCGGCCGCCGATTACGTCCGCGCCGTCGGCGCGATCCGTGAGCAGAGCCGCAGCGTCGTAGCCTTCTGGGAAGACCACGACGTGCTGGTCACGCCGACCCTCACCAGGCCGGCGCCGCGGCTCGGGACTCTCGGGGCGACCCTCGAGACAGCCCACGAGGACTACCTCGACTGGCTCTCCTTCACCTATCCCTACAACTGCACCGGCCAACCGGCGCTGAGCCTGCCACTGGGGATGTCGTCGAACGGCCTGCCGATCGGTGTTCAGCTTGTGGGGCCACCCCGCGGCGAGCGCACGATCCTCGGCCTCGCTGCCCAGTTGGAGGCGGCGCTGCCCTGGCGGGAGCGCCGCCCGCCCGGGCTGTGACCGCGAACCTGCGGGTCCACGGCGGTGAGCTGGGAGGCCGGCGGCTGCTGACGCCGAAGGGCGTTCGGCCTAGCCAAGGGGTTGTCAAGGAGGCCGTCTTCAACGTCCTCGCGGCGGAGCTCGAGGGCACCCGCGTCATCGACCTCTGCGCCGGGTCGGGCGCCCTCGGAATCGAGGCCCTGAGCAGGGGCGCGGTGCATGCAACCTTCGTCGAGAACGACTACCGGGTGGTCGCGGTCCTGAAGCGCAACCTGGCCGAACTGGGGCTGCTCGGGAAGGCCTCGGTGCACCAGGCGGAGGCGGCGCGCTGGGCCGAGCTGCACCCGGGCGAGGTGGGGAAGGCGGACGTCATCTTCCTCGACCCGCCCTACCGGGACCCGATCCTGACCGAGATGCTGCTCGCGCTCGACAAGGCCGCCCGGGGCAAGGTCGTCGTCGAATGGTCGCGCCGCGAAGCGCTCCCGGAGCTGGCCCGGCTGGAGGTCCGGCGCGACAAGGCGTACGGGGCGACCCGCCTTACAATCCTCACGCCGAGATGAGTCCGACCGAGTGAGCCTGGCCCTCTACCCGGCCACCTTCGATCCCTTCACGAACGGCCACCTCGACGTCCTCGAGCGGGCGCTCCTCCTCTTCGACAAGGTCGTCGTCGGAGTGCTCAAGAACCCGGCCAAGGACCCGCTCTTCAGCGAGGAGGAGCGGCTCGACATGATCCGGGAGACGATGGCCGGCCGCGATAAGGTCGAGGTCAGCTCCTTCCATGGCCTCACCGTCGACTATGCCCGGTCGATCGGCGCGGCGACCCTGGTGCGCGGACTGCGCTCCTATTCCGACTTCGACACCGAGCTCCAGCTGGCCCTGATGAACCGTAAGCTGGCGCCCGACGTGCAGACCATCTTCCTGATGTCCGGCTTCACTCACATCTTCGTGAGCTCCAGTACCATCAAGGACATCGCAAGCTACGGGCGGGATGTCAGCGACTTCGTCCCACCCGCCGTCGCCAGGCGCCTCAAGGAGAAGTTCCAATAAAGGTCGACGAGCTCCTCGATCGGTTGGAATCCCTGGTCCACGACGCCCGGCGAATCCCTTTCACAGCCAGCGTGACAGTCAACGAAGACGACGTAATGGACATCGTCGACCAGCTCCGCTTCAACCTCCCGGAGGAGATCAAGCAGGCGAACTGGACGGTCTCCGAGCAGCAGCGGCTGATCGCCGAGGCCCACAGCGAGGCGGGCCGGATCGTCTCCCGCGCCAACGAAAAGGCGGAGGCGATCGTCTCCGAGCAGGAGGTCCTCCGCCGCGCCGAGCGCCAGGCGCAGCAAGTCGTCCGCGATGCCCAGAGCCGCTCCGAGCAGATCGTCCGCGAGGCCGAGAACTACGCCCTCGAGCAGCTCCAGCAGTTGGAGGCGCACCTCAGCCGGACGCTCGCCACCGTCAAACGTGGCGTCGAGGCGCTGCAGCCGGCGGGCGGGGCTCCGGCACCGGCACGGGCGGCCGTCGCCGCCGGCCACGAAGGACGCCCTGACGAGCCCGACTCCGACCCCGACGGCTGATCTTGTTTTGAGGGGGAAAGGTCCCCCCTGCTAGACTTCCCGATCGGCTCATGGGACTTCCCAAGGTAAAGCTGTCGAAGGGACGCAAGGGGCGGCGGCGCTCGCACCTCGCGCTGCACCTCGTCAACCTGCAGCCCTGCCAGCAGTGCAAGCGTCCGCGGCTCCAGCACACGATCTGCCCGAACTGCGGCTACTACGCCGGCCGCGAAGTCATCAAGACGGATTAGCAAGCTCGCCTTTCTCTTCCCGGGCCAGGGCTCTCAAACCCCGGGTATGGGCCTCGACCTCCTCCAGGACGGTGAGATCGCGGCCCTCTGCTCGCGCTGCAGCACCGAGATCGATCTGCACCACCTGCTGACAGAAGCCGGCGAGGACGAGCTCAAGCTCACCCAGAACGCCCAGCCGGCCCTCTGCTTCCTTGGCATTGGCCTGACGGTGCTGCTCCGCCGCGCGGGCCTGGAGCCTGCTGCCGCGGCCGGTCACTCGGTGGGCGAGTACGCGGCGCTCACGGCCGGTGGCGCGTTGAGCGCCGAAGAGGCGATCTACGCGGTGGTCCATCGCGGGCGGGCGATGGCCGAGGCAGTCCCGGCGGGCGAGACCTCGATGGCCGCCGTCCTCGGCCTCGCCACCGAGGCGGTGGCCGATGCGATCGCCGGGATCG
>JALZAP010000297.1 GCA_030948245.1 Candidatus Dormiibacterota bacterium
GGATGAGCATCGGGTGGGCGGTGGCCGACGACGTCCTCGGCCCGGACGAGTTCCTGCGCGTGGCCGATGAGGCGCTCTATCGGACCAAGTCGCAGCGTTCGCGGAGCGCCAGCTAGCCCACCTGCGCGCAGCCCGCCCAGGGTGCGCTTCGGTTTTGTGCTAACCCTTACGTGGTAAGGAAGCTGTGATGGCCACCAGGTACAAGGACTACTACGAGATTCTTGGCGTCTCCAGGGACGCGGACGCCAAGGAGATCAAGGCCGCCTATCGCAAGCTGGCCCGCAAGTACCACCCCGACGTCAACAAGGACCCCAGCGCCGACGCGCGCTTCAAGGAGATCAACGAGGCCAACGAGGTCCTGAGCGACCCCGCGAAGCGGAAGAAGTACGACGAGCTGGGACCCGACTGGGAGGCATGGGAGCGCGCCGGCCGCAGCCCCGGTGGCCAAGGGCGGCCCAGCGGCCAGATGGAGTACCGAACGATGTCCCCCAGGGAGATGGAGGACCTCTTCGGTGACCAGAACCCGTTCTCCGACTTCTTCTACTCCGTCTTCGGCAACAGCGGCGGGAGCAGCTTCGGCGACACCACTGGCCGGGCCGGCTTCGGCGGCGTCCGTCGCGGTGGGGCACAGAGCCGGGCCGTGGCCAGCCGCGGCGAGGACGTCGAGGGCGAGACCGTCATCTCCCTCGAGGAGGCCTACCGCGGCACAACCCGCACCATCGAGATGGAAACCCCCCCCGGCGGCCGCAAGGTCGAGGTCAAGATCCCGCCGGGGATCAGGGACGGTGCCCGGGTCCGGGCCGCGGGCCAGGGCGCTGCGGGCCAGGGCGGAGCCAGGGCCGGCCACCTCTACATCCGGGTCAGGGTCCGCGACCATCCCCGCTTCACCCGGGTCGGCGACGACGTGGTCACCCGGGTTGACGTACCGCTGGACGTGGGCCTGCTCGGCGGCGAGGTCGAGGTGCCGACGCTGAAGGGCACCAGGGTCAGCCTCAAGGTCCCGCCCGAGACCCAGGACGGTCGCAAGATGCGGCTCCGCGGGCTGGGCATGCCCCGGCTTCGCGGCGAGGGCAGCGGCGACCTCATCGCCGAGGTCCACGTACACCTCCCGGTGCCGATGAGCCCCGAGGTCCGGGAGTGGGCCGAGTCCTACCCCGGGCGCAAGCGCAAGGGTCGCGCCTCGAGCAAGGACAACTAGCCGGGCTGCGGCCGCCGGTCAGCCGGCGGCGCCCGCAGGAGTCCTCCTAGGAGACGGCCTCCTGCATCGTCAGCTCGCCGCGCTCGTATAGCCGCACCGGGTGCTCCTGATTGTGGATCGACTCGTACTGTTCCACCGACTTCCAGATGATGCCCCAGGCGCGCTCCTGGACCTCATCGATGTAGCCGTCGTCGACGCCCGCGGCGCGCAGGCGCTTGGAAACCGAGTCGACGGCGAAGGTCCAGTTGTTGCGTGGGTCGACGCGGGCGTGCGGCGGCAGGTCCCTGGGGATCTCGAGCAGCCGCTCGGGGTTGACGTAGACCTGGAGGCAGCTCCTCAGCGACCGGTCGACGGCGACGCGGATGCTCTCCTCGTAGCCGTCCTTGACAGCGCGCCGCAGCGCCCAGATCCCGTAGTTGACGTGGCGTGACTCGTCACGGGTGACGGCGGTGAAGCCGGCGCGGAAGGCGGGCAGCAGGTCGAGGTTGCGCAGCAGCCGCAGCACCAGCCGCTGGCCGACGAGGGCAAGGATGCCCTCCACCATCAGGTGATAGATGGTTATGCCCTCCACCCACTTGGCGTAGTTGGTGGGGTCGAGGCGGACGTCGTCGGTGGCCTTGATGAGGAAGCCGTCCTTGCCAAAGATCTCGAAGTAGGGTGTCGTCGCCGTCCATCGCCAGGCGCGGTCGATGACGCGGTTGAGGTCGTCGCCCTCGTGGATCACCTCAGAGAAGAACCGGGAGAAGAAGTAGGCATGCCGCGCTTCGTCGACGACCTGGGTGCTGAGGAACCAGCGGCCCTGCTCGTCGGGTGCCGCCAGCAGGAGCGGGGAGAGGGTGTCGGTGACGGCCTGCTCGCCGACGAAGAAGCCGCTGAAGATCAGCTCCATCTGCTGCTGCAGGAAGGGGCCGGCCGCCGCCCAGTGGGCCTTGTCGGTGGTGAAGTCGAGGCTCGACGCCGACCACTGCTGGCGCTCCCACCGCTGGTACAGGTCGAGCGGGCCGGGGAGCTCCTTGAGCAGGGTGTCGATGTGCGTGTAGACGTCCTCGATGTCCAGGTCCTTCAGACCGGGCAGCTCGGTGGTCTCCACCTTCTTGACGATGGCGGCGGCGTCGCTCATGGGCTCTGTTCCTCCGTGTAGGCCGCGGGCCGGGGCGCCGGATTCCCCGCAAAGGTGACGCCCTCGTCAGAATCCTAACCCGTGGCAGTCTGTTGGATGAACCGGGTTGTGGCGCTGGTGCGGTGCTGTCACCCCGAACCGACCGCCGCGGTGACCGGCCTGACCACCGCGCTCGCTGTCAGCGTCGGCCGTGGTTGGGGCTCGGTCTGGGTGACGGCGGCGGTCCTCAGCGGGCAGCTCTCCGTGGGTTGGGCCAACGACTACATCGACCGCGACCGGGACCGTGCCGCCGGCCGCACCAGCAAGCCGATCGCCGGCGTCAGGATCGGCGCCACCACGGTCCGCAACGCCGCGATCGTAGCGCTGGTGCTGGCGGTTCCGCTCTCGTTGCTGTCGGGGCCGGCGGCTGCCGCCGTGCACCTCACCGCTATCGCGCTGGCCCACGCGTACAACCTCTGGCTCAAGGCGACGGTGCTGAGCGTGGTGCCATATGCGCTCGCCTTCGCCATGCTGCCGGTGTTCGTCACCCTGGGCCTGGGCGCCAACGCCCACGTGCCCGCGGCCTGGATC
>JALZAP010000029.1 GCA_030948245.1 Candidatus Dormiibacterota bacterium
ACGACGAGGCCCAGCTGCCTCAGCTCGCGCCGGACGAGGTCCTCGAGCAGCATGGTCTGGCGCCGGAGCAGCACTTCACCCAGCCGCCGCCCCGCTACAGCGAGGCGACGCTGATCAAGGAGCTCGAGGAGCGCGGCATCGGCCGCCCGTCCACCTACGCCAGCATCGTCACCGTCATCCAGGCTCGGGGCTACGTCGAGCAGCGCGAACGCCGGCTCCACCCGACGACCCTCGGCGAGACGGTGAACGGCGTGATGGTGGCCCACTTCGCTTCGATCGTCGATGACAAGTACACGGCGGCGATGGAGGACAAGCTCGACGACATCGAGAAGGGCGGCCTCGAATGGGCAACCATCGTGGGCGGCTTCTACGGCCCTCTCGAGAGAATGCTGAGCGCCGCCAACGAGGCGATGCCGGCCGAGACCGGCGAGGAGTGCCCGGAGTGCCACGAGGGCCAGTTGGTTCTCAAGGCAAGCCGCTTTGGCGCCTTCAAGGGTTGCTCCCGCTACCCGAAGTGCAAGTACCGGCAGCAGGTCACACCCAGCGGCGGGCCGGTCGCACCCTCCCTCCTGGACGAGAAATGCCCCGTCTGCGGCCGACCTCTCCAGCAGCGGAAGGGCCGCTACGGCGAGTTCGTCGGCTGCTCCGGCTACCCCGAGTGCAAGTACATCCGGAGGGAGGAGAAGGACGAGCCGAAGCCGACCGGCCAGACCTGCCCCCAATGCGGCAAGCACCAGCTGGTGGAACGCAAGGGCCGCTTCGGGACGTTCTTCGCGTGCGCCGGCTACCCCGAGTGCAGCTACCGCGCCAACCCGCCCCGGAAGGACGGCAAGCCGCGGGCCGAGCCGAAGCTGCTCGATGAGCCGTGCCCGGTCTGCGGGAAGCCGATGGTGGAGCGCCGGAGCCGCTTCGGCACCTTCAAGTCATGCTCGGACTACCCGCGCTGCAAGGGCCCGCAGGGGGCCAGGAAGACGCCCGTCACGACCGCCTGACGCCTTTCGTCCTCGCAGCAGCCGTCTGATGGGAACCGGTGAGGCACGGCCCCCATCGAGCGCTCGAGTTTGGCCCGAACGGGCGCTCGGTATACTTCCACTCGCCGGCAACGCGCCGAGTAACACACGCCCCGGGTAAGTACCCCTGTCCGCTGCTTTGCGGCTGCTCCCGGGGCGGAGGAAACCAACAGGAGGGAATCGTCTCGTGCCACAAGTGACCTTGAAGCAGCTGCTGGAGGCCGGCGTCCACTTCGGACACCAGACCAGCCGTTGGAACCCGAAGATGAAGCCGTACATCTTCACCGCCCGCAACGGCATCCACATAATCGACCTGCAGAAGACCGTCCGTCTGCTCGATGACGCCTACGAGTTCGTTCATACGGTCGCGGCCAGCGGCCGGCCGGTGCTTTTCGTGGGCACCAAGAAGCAGGCCCAGGAGACCGTCCAGACGGAGGCCGCGCGGTGCGGCATGTTCTTCGTCAACCGGCGCTGGATGGGCGGCATGCTGACCAACTTCTCGACCATGCAGAAGCGGATCCGGAGGCTGTTCGAGCTGCGCAGGATGCAGCAGGAGGGTGGCTTCGACCAACTCTCCAAGAAGGAGGCGAACCGCCTCCAGGACGAGCTCGACAAGCTGATGTTCCACTTCGACGGGCTGGCCGACATGAAGCGGCTGCCGGGCGCCGTGTTCGTCGTCGATCCCCGCAAGGAGCACATCGCCGTCACCGAGGCGAACCGCCTCAAGATCCCGGTCGTCGCGATAACAGACTCGAACTGCGACCCCGACCTGATCCAGTACGTGATCCCGGGCAACGACGATGCCATCCGGGCGGTGAAGCTGATCACCGGCAAGATGGCGGAGGCCTGCCTGGAGGGCCGCCAGGAGGTCGCCGAGGGCGAGCTGCCGCCGATGGACGAGCGCGAGTTCCTGCCCACCGAACCGACCTATGAGATCCCCGAGGAGTACCTCGAGGAGGACGAGGACTATCGCCTCCCGAGCGTCTCCGAGGACGAGTTTCTTACCCGCGATGACGAGGACCGATAAGTGACCATGGCAGAGATTTCACCCAAGACCATCAAGCAGCTCCGGGACATGACCGGGGCCGGGATGATGGACTGCAAGAAGGCGATGGAGGCCACCGGGGGCGACCTCGAGAAGGCCGTGGTGTGGCTCCGCGAGCAGGGCATCGCGAAGGCGGCCAAGCGCCAGGACCGCGCCACCCAGAACGGCGTCGTCGAAGCGTACCTCCACCGCACCGGCGATTACCCGCCTCAGACAGGAGCTCTGATCGAGCTCGACTGCGAAAGCGACTTCGTGGCCAAGGGCGACGACTTCCGCGCCCTGGCACGAGAGATAGCGCTCCACGTCGCCGCCGCCGCACCGAGGTGGATCAGCCGGGAGGAGGTCCCGGCCGAGGTTATCGAGCAGGAGAAGGAGGTCGCCCTCGAGCAGGCGCGCAACGAGGGACGGCCCGAGGCTGCCTGGAACAAGATCGTCGAGGGGCGGATCAACAACTTCTACAAGGAGACGGTCCTCCTCGAACAGGCCTACGTCCGGGAGCCGAAGACGACCATCGAAAACCTGATCAAGGAGCACATCGCCAAGCTGCAGGAGAACATCACGGTCCGCCGCTTCACTCGCTACAACGTCAAGGAATAGGCACACTTCTTCTCGGAGATGGCTGCTGAAGGCGCACCGCGGTACAAGCGCGTCCTGCTCAAGCTGAGCGGGGAGGCCCTGCTCGGGCTCCGTCAGTACGGCATCGACTTCGACGTCGTCCGCTCGATCGCGACCCAGGTCCGCACCGTCCACGAGCTCGGTGTGAACGTTGGGATCGTGATCGGCGGGGGCAACATCTTCCGGGGCATGGCGGCCAGCCGGCGCGGCTTCGACCGGGCGACCGGCGACTACATGGGGATGCTCGCGACCGTCATCAACTCACTGGCGCTCCAGGAGGCCCTCGAGGACGCCGGCGTTCCGGCGCGGACGATGACCGCGATAACAATGCCGCAAGTGGCCGAGCAATGGATCCGCCGCCGGGCGCTGCGGCACCTTGAGAAGGGCCGGGTCATCATCCTCGCTGCGGGGACGGGCAACCCCTACTTCACGACCGATACCACCGCGGCCCTTCGAGCGTTGGAGATCGAGGCCGATGTGCTGCTCAAGGCGACCAAGGTCGACGGCATCTACGAGGCCGACCCGCTGGAGAACCCGGATGCCAAGAAGTACGACCGGCTCGACTACCTTGAGGCACTGAATGAGAAGGGCATCGACGTAATGGACAACACCGCGCTGACGCTCTGCATGGACAACAAGCTGCCGATCATCGTGTTCGACCTGCTGAAGGAGGGCAACATCGAGCGGGTGGTCCGCGGCGAGAAGATCGGCACCCTGGTCGCAGCCCGTGATTGAGCCCGTACCCGCAGAGGCGGAATCCAGGGGGGACGGCCCCCTCGCACTGCATGGTTGCGGCAGTTGCGATGATTGAACCTGTCCTCGCGGAGGCGGAGTCCAAGATGGACAAGTCGGTTGACGCGATGCAGCGTGACCTGACGACCATCCGCACCGGTCGCGCCAACCCGGCCCTGATCGACCGTGTGATGGTTCCCTATTACGGGACGCCGACCCCGCTCAACCAACTGGCCCAGATCAGCGCCCCGGAAGCCCGGATGCTGCTCGTCAACGTCTACGATCGGAGCCAGGTGGGCGCAGTCGAGAAGGCCCTCCGCGCGCCCGAGCTGGGCCTGAACCCGGCCTCCGACGGCAACGTCGTGCGGGTCCCGATCCCACCGCTGACCGAAGAGCGCCGGCGGGACTACGTGAAGATGGTCCGCCAGAAGGCCGAGGAGGCGCGCGTCGCCATCCGCAACATCCGCCGCGACGAAGTCCACCGGGTGGAGAGGATGCAGAAGGAGGGTGAGGTGCCGGAGGACGAGGCCAAGCGAGCGCTGGAGCGGCTGCAGAAGATCACCGACGCCCATATCGGGCGTGTGGAGCACGTCGCCGGAGCGAAAGAAGCAGAGGTGATGGAGGTCTAAGCAGACCTCTTCAGCTTTGTCCGCTCCGCGTATCCCGCACCACGTCGGGATCATCATGGACGGCAACGGCCGCTGGGCGAAGCTCCACGGGAAGAGCGTCAACTTCGGCCACCGCGCCGGAGTGCGGGCTATCAAGCGGGTCATGTACGCCTGCGACGACCTCGGCGTGAAGGTGCTCAGCATCTACGCCTTCTCGACCGAGAACTGGAGCCGCTCCCGGCGTGAGGTGGGGGGCCTGATGCGGCTCTTCGAGGAGACCGTCCAGAAGGAGTTCGACGAGCTCGACGAGCGCGGTATCCGGGTCTACATAAGCGGCCGCCGCGATGGTCTGAGTCCGCGGCTCGCGATGATGTGCGACGACGCCGAGAAGCGCACCCGCGACAACCGCAAGGGCACCCTCAACGTCTGTCTCAACTACGGCGGCCGGGCCGAGATCGTCGACGCCGCACGGCGGCTGGTCGCCGAGGGCGTGCGGGCCGATGACGTCGACGAGAGGGTGATCGCGGATCGCCTCTACGTGCCCGACCTGCCCGATCCCGACCTCGTCATCCGCACTGCCAACGAGAGCCGGCTCAGCAACTTCTTGCTCTGGCAGTCCGCCTACTCCGAGTTCTATGTGACGCCCACGCTCTGGCCGGACTTCGACAAGCCGCAGCTGGAGGAGGCCATCGCCGAGTACCAGAAGCGCGAGCGGCGCTTCGGAGGACGCACGGCTTGAGGCTGTCGCCGTTCATGGTCCGGATCATCAGCGGCGGCCTCATCCTCCTCGGCTGCCTTGGCGCCATCCTGAGCGGTCCGGTGGGCGTGGTCGCCCTCTGCGCCCTCCTCACGGCGCTCCTGCTCTGGGAGTTCCGCGGCCTGTCCGGTAAGATGGGCCTGCGGGCACCGAGCTGGCTTCTCTATCCCCTCGGCGCCTACGTGACTTTCAGCGGGACCTTCCTGCGGGGCATCTCGCTCCAGTTCGTCCTTTCGATCGCGCTGATCGGCGGTTTGATGACCTTCCTCTTTATCCCCGGTCGCCGGGAGGGCCTCGACCGCTGGTCGATGGGAATGGCCGGCGCCCTCTACATCGGGCTGCCCATGAACTGCTACCTGCTGCTCTACTTCTCCGGCAAAAAGGGTCTTGCCTGGGTCGTGTTCCTGATCCTGGCGGCGGTTGTCACCGACGTGGCCGCGCTGCTCGTCGGGTCGCGGATCGGCCGCACCCCCTTCTTCCAGCGGATCAGCCCCAAGAAGACGGTCGAGGGGGCGGTGGCGGGCCTGGTCGCCGCGGTTCTGGTGATGATCTTCGGCAGCCTCGTCAGCCTCGACCTGCCCATCTATCACTCGGTCGCGATCGGACTCCTGGTCGGCATGGGCGCCGAGATCGGCGACCTGGTCGAGTCGCAGATGAAGCGGATTGCCGACGTCAAGGATTCCTCCAACCTGATCCCCGGCCACGGGGGGGTGCTCGACCGGTTCGACTCGATCCTCTTTCCGCCGATCCTGGTCTATTACTACGCGCTCTTCGGCGGGCTGCTCCGGTGAGCCGGCTCCGCGTCGCCATCCTCGGCGCTACCGGGTCGATCGGCGGCCAGGCGCTGGACGTGATCGACCGCTACCCCGATCGCTTCGAGGTCTTCGGGCTGCTGGCCGGTGAGAGACCGCTGCCCCGCGAAGCGCGCTTCGCGATCCGGGCCGGCGACCCCGACGCCGAGGCGAGGACGGAGGAGATGGTCACCCACCCCGACTGCGATCTCGTGCTGACGGCGATCCCGGGCGCCCGCGCACTCCCCCCGACGCTGGCGGCGCTGCGCGCCGGCAAGGTCGTCGCGCTGGCCACCAAGGAGGTCCTCGTGATGGCCGGCGAGCTCGTCATGGCCGAGGCTCACCACCGGCTCCGGCCGGTCGACTCTGAGCACAGCGCGATCTGGCAGTGCCTCTGGGGCGAGCGGCTGGAGAGCGTCCGCAAGCTGGTGCTGACCGCGTCTGGGGGTCCGTTCTTCAACCAGCCCGAGCTCGACCTCGAAGGGGTGAGCCTGGTTGCGGCGCTCAATCATCCCCGCTGGTCGATGGGCCCCAAGGTGACGATCGACTCGGCCACCCTGATGAACAAGGGCCTGGAGCTGATCGAGGCCCACCACCTGTTCGGGGTCGACCTCGACCGGATCGAGGTTGTCATCCATCCCCAGAGCACCGTCCACTCGCTGGTCGAGTTCGTCGACGGCTCGCTCAAGGCCCAGCTCGGACTGCCCGACATGCGGCTGCCGATCGCTGTCGCACTTGCCTACCCTGACCGTCTGAGGGGCGCGATCCCGCCGCTCCCGGTGCAGGAGCTGGGACGCCTCGACTTCCTCCCTCTCGACCCCGACCGCTTCCCGGCCCCGGGCCTGGCGCGAGCCGCCGCCGCCGCCGGCTCGCCCTTCCCGGCAGTCCTCAACGCGGCCAACGAGGAGGCGGTCGCCGCCTTTCTCAGGGGCGAGATCAGCTTCGCCGGCATCCTCCGGACGGTCGATTCAGCGCTGGGCGCATACAAAGGGGCTGGTTCGTCGTTGGAAGAGGTGATGGACGCCGACCGCTGGGCCCGGGACTACTTCAAACGCATCGCGGGTAAGGTTTCCTCGTGACCCTGGTCGTGAGCTGGCTTTTCGGCGCGCTGGCCGTCGTCGGAATGTTCCTCCTCCTGATCGGCCCCCATGAGGCCGGCCATTTTGGCTTCGCCAAGCTGTTCCGGGTCAACGTGCTCGAGTTCTCGCTCGGCATGGGCACCCGGCTCTGGTCGACGACCAGGAGTGGGACGCTGTATGCGTTCCGCCTGCTGCCGATCGGCGGCTACGTCCGGCTCGGCGGCATGGAGCCCGGTGACTACGAGACGCCCAACGGCTTTCATTCGAAGGCCGCCTGGCAGCGGATCCTGGTGCTCCTCGCCGGCCCCGGCGTCAACTTCCTGGTCGCGGCACTGATCGCAACCGGGCTGGGCGTGAGCCAGCTGAACAGCATCCCCGGCCTGGTGAACCAGGTGAACGTGCCCAGCCCCGCCTACAACGCGGGCATCCGCCCCGGCGACCAGATCGTTTCGGTGAGCGGTCACAGCCCGCGCAGCTCGCAGGAGATCATCAGCGCGGTCGCGTCGGTTGCCCCCGGCCAGGCGCTGACGGTCGTCGTGCGCCATCCGAACGGCGGGGTCGTCACGGTCCCCGTCACGCCGGAGTACGACCCAACCCTCAAGCGGTCGCTGATGGGCGTCAGCATCGAGGCCATCCACACACCCACCGACGCGCTGGTCGCCGGAGTCACCTTCCCCTACCACACGACGATCGGCATCGCGGGCGGCATCTACCAGCTCGCCAGCGGCGAGATCCCCGGAGGCCTGCTGGGGCCGAGCGGCGCGACCGGACCGGTCGGGATCGCCGCCCTCACCGCCCATGCCGCCAACCAGGGTTTCGAGTACTGGCTGTACCTGCTGGCGATCCTCTCCGTTGCGCTCGGCCTCGCCAACCTGCTCCCCCTGCCGGCCCTCGACGGAGGCCGGATCGTCGTGGTGCTGGTCGAGAAGCTCCGCGGCCGCGCGTTCGACCGGGAGCGGGAGATGCAGTTCCAGCGCTTCGGCCTGGTCGCGCTCCTCGCTCTTACCGCGGTCATCGCGTATATCGACATCCAGCGCCTGATCAACCACCAGTTCCCCGGCATCAAGTAGAAGCTTTCTGGATGAAGAAGCGGCGTTACTCGATCCCCGTACGCGTCGGCGACGTCGTCATCGGCGGAGCGGCCCCGATCGCCGTCCAGACGATGACCAAGACCGACACCCGCGACGTCAAGGCCACGCTCGAGCAGATCGCCCGGCTGAAGGACGCGGGCTGCGAGATCGTCCGCCCGGCGGTCCCCGACCACGAGGCTGCCGAGGCGTTGAAGGAGATCGTGAAGCGCTCGCCGCTGCCGGTCATCGCCGACATCCACTACGACCACACCCTCGCCCTGGCAGCGATCGCGGCGGGCGTTGCCTGCCTGCGGCTCAACCCCGGCAACATCGTCGACCGCGACAAGGTGATCCGCGTCGTCAACGCCGCCAAGGAGCGGGACATCCCGTTCCGGATCGGCGTCAACGCAGGCTCCCTTCCAGAAGAGGTCCACAAGTCGATGAGGGAGGCCCACGGCATCGACCGCGATGACCGACAGGCCACCGCGGAGCGGATGGTCGAGGTGGCGATCGGCCACTGCAGCATCCTCGAGGACCTCGACTACGGCGACGGCCACATCAAGGTCAGCCTGAAGGCGACCGACGTCCTTACCAACATCCTTGCCAACCGCCTCTTTGCGGAGAAGAGGCCCTATCCGATTCACCTCGGCGTCACCGAGTCAGGGCCGGTCCAGGCCGGTTCGATCCGGAGCGCGATCGGGCTCGGGATCCTGCTCAGCGAGGGTATCGGCGACACGATCCGGATCTCCCTCGCCACCGACGATCCGACCGAGGAGGTACGGGTCGCCTACGAGGTGCTCAAGACGCTCGCCTTCCGGAACGAGTCGGCCACGCTGGTGGCCTGCCCGACCTGCGGCCGCCTCGAGTACGACATGGTGCCGATGGTGAAGGCGGTCGAGGCCCACATCGCCAAGCTCAAGATCCCGATCACAGTAGCTGTGATGGGGTGCGTCGTAAACGGCCCCGCCGAGGCTCGCCACGCCGACATCGGCGTCACCGGCGGGCGTGGCAAGGGCGTCATCTTCAAGAAGGGCAAGCTCTTCCGGACGGTCCCCCAGGAGGAGCTGCTGGCGGCGCTCCTGACCGAGGTCGACGCCGTCGCCGCCGAGATGGGAGCCGCGACAGCCGCAACGTCCTAACCCGGATAATCACAAGCTCATGTCCGAGAACCGGGAGGAATACGGCGTCCCCCAGCACCTGACTCCGATGTCGGTCGACTTCGACCGCTGGTACACCGACGTCATCAAGCTCACCGAGATGGCCGACTGGAGCGGCGTGCGGGGAATGATGGTGGTCCGCCCCTACGGCTACGCGATGTGGGAGAACGTCCAGCGCGCGTTCGACGACATGATCAAGGAGACCGGGCACGAGAACGCCTACTTCCCGCTTCTCATCCCCCAGGAGTACTTCGCCAAGGAGGCGGAGCACGTCGAGGGATTCGCGCCCGAGGTCGCCTGGGTGCAGTACGCGGGCCCGCGGCCCGTGCTCAAGCCGCCGGTGGAGTGGACCGAGGACGACAAGCTCCAGGCGCAGGAGGGCTGGCTCAACCAGCCCCTGGTCATCCGGCCGACCAGCGAGACCATCATCGGCCCGATCATGAAGCGCTACATCCAGTCCCACCGGGACCTGCCCCAGCTGCTGAACCAGTGGTGCAACGTGCTGCGCTGGGAGATGCGGACGCGCCTGTTCCTACGCACCTCGGAGTTCCTCTGGCAGGAGGGCCACACCTTCCATGCCAGCCACTCCGAAGCCGACGAGGAGGTTCACTCGATCCTCGAGAACTACCGCTCGCTGGCCGAGGACTGGCTCGCCATGCCAGTCGTCAAGGGCCTCAAGACGGAGAGCGAGAAGTTCGCCGGCGCCGAGTACACGACGAGCATCGAGGCGATGATGAGGGACGGGCTGGCCCTCCAGGCGGGCACCTCGCACCAGTTCGGGCAGAACTTCACCCGGGCATACGACATCGCCTTCACCAACCGAGAGAACCAGCGCGAGCTCGCCTACACGACGTCCTGGGGGATGTCGACCCGGATGATCGGCGGGCTGGTGATGGCCCACGGGGACGACAGCGGCCTCGTGATGCCGCCCCGGATCGCGCCGATCCAGGTGGCGATCGTCCCGATCTTCAGAGACGGAGACTCGCGGCGAGCGGTGGAGGAGTTCCTGAAGCCCCTCACGGCGGAGCTGAAGGGGCGGGTTCGTTTCAAGGTCGACTGGCGCGACGAGCGGCCGGGCAGCAAGTACGCGCATTGGGAGGTGCGCGGCGTGCCGCTCCGCGTCGAGGTCGGCCCGCGCGACATCGAGGCCGGCCGGGTGATGGTCGTCGACCGGCTCAGCCGGGAGAAGGCGCCGGTGGCCGTTGCGGGCCTCGCTGACCGCCTGGTCGGGTTGCTCGACGAGTTCCACGGCCGTCTCTTCCAGCGAGCGCTCGACTTCCGGACCGAGCACACCTACCAACCGCGCTCGAAGGATGAGCTGCGGCAGATCTTCGGCAAGGGGAACGGCTTTGCCTGGGCCGCCTACTGTGATCGCCCGGAGTGCGAGGCGGAGATCAAGGCCGAGCTCGGCGTGACCGCCCGGAACAAGCCCTTCGCTGTCGAGGGGGAGCATGGCAACACCTGCGTCTGGTGCGGCAAGCCCGCCACCACGGTAGTCATCTTCGCCCGCAGCTACTAATCGGAGCAGCTATCGGTGATGACGATGCTCGGGCCCGGCCGGTCGATGGTACCGAAGCCCGTCAGCGGCAGATAGAAGGCGTCGAGGGGGTCGTAAACGGCACCGGTCGGCGGCGCTTCCGA
>JALZAP010000030.1 GCA_030948245.1 Candidatus Dormiibacterota bacterium
GACCGGAGCCAACCTGAAGCTGGAGCCCTAGGCTTCTCAGCCGGTCGAAGCTGCGTCGCTGCGATCGAAGCGCGACATCACGCGCTGCACGATCGCGCCGCCGATCGCGGTCCCCGCCGCCTGCGCGACGCGGAGGGCGATCTTCTGCGTCGTGTTGGCGGGCGGCTCCTCACCGACCTGCTTGTCGCCCACGAACACGCGCAGCGGCGGCACCTGCTTGCGGACGCCGAGCTCCCAGGAGTCGCGCAGGTTTTTCGCCCGCTCCCACCAGGTCGGCGGGATGACGCGCTGGATGCGCTCACGCCTGGTGACGGGTCGCGTCATGCGATAGATCGCTATCCCGCCCACGACCGCTATGGCGGCGGCCGCGCCGACTCCCGCCGCGATCAGCAGCGCCCGCTTGCTTCGCCGCACCGCTATCTCACCGCGCTCGCGGAGGGTGAGGATCTTGTCCTCGATGCCGTCGCGGGTCTCCGCTATCTGGCGGGCGATCTCATCTGACGAATTGCCCAATCCTTTGTCTCCTTGAGGCTCTTGATGGTTTGCTCGGGGACGCCGATGTGGAGCTTGCCGCGGCCGAACAGGGCGAGACCGCCGGCAAGCAGCAGGTAGACGACGATCCAGACCAGGGCCGCGAGCCAGTGCGGCTCGACGGCGACGACGATCAGCACCGGGATCGCGACCAGCAGCGTGATCATCGCCAGCATCGCTGCGCCGGCGAAGGCGCCGGCGGCGATCCCATTGGCGATTGCGAGCTCTTTGAGCTCGGCCTTCGCCAGCTCGATCTCGAGCCGGACCAGGCGCTCGGCCTCCTCGACGATCTCGGCTGCCAATTCGGGGCTGCTCTCGGACCTGTCCATATCGCTATCAAGAAAGATACGCGCTAGAGGGCCGATTCGGCACGCGGCTCGAAGCCAGCGACACATAAAGGATCATTTATGCTTTAACATCGCATAAAGAACTGCTTATGTTTCTTCCCGGACAGCAGGGAGACCTGCCCGCCTTCTTCACGGCCCTGGCGAACATCACTCGCCTGCGCATCGTCGAGCGCCTGCTGGCAGTCGGCGAGGAGACCGTGAACGAATTGGCCCTCGCGCTTCGGATGAGCCAGCCACGAGTGTCGTGGCACCTCCGCATGCTCGAGCTGGGCGGCGTCGTCACCACCCGGCGGGATGGCCGCCTCACCTACTGCTCGGTCGACCTGGAGACGATCCGCCGGCGGCTCACCGGCTTCGAATCACTGTTGGAGTCACGCACCGCCAGTCCGGCGGGGAGTCTCAGGAGAGAGGTGTCTGGATGAAGAACGGGAATGGGAAGGTCAAGGTCGCCATCGTCGGCGTCGGCAACTGCGCGTCATCGCTCATCCAGGGCGTGCAGTACTATCGCGAGGCGAACGAGGAAGAGTTCGTTCCCGGCCTGATGCACGTCAACCTCGGCGGCTACCACATCAGCGACATCGAGTTCGTGGCGGCCTTCGACGTCGACAAGGAGAAGGTCGGCCGGGATCTCTCCGAAGCGATCTGGGCGGGCCAGAACAACACCGTCAAGTTCTCCGACGTCCCCAAGCTCGGCGTCAAGGTCGAGCGCGGCATGACGCACGACGGGATCGGCAAGTTTCTCGAGCCGCTGATCCACAAGGCCCCCGGCGCGACCTCGGACGTCGTCCAGATCCTCAAGGACACCGGCGCCGACGTGCTTGTCAACTACCTGCCGGTCGGCAGCGAGGAAGCCACCAAGTGGTATGTCGAGCAGGCGCTCAACGCGGGCGTCGCCTTCGTCAACTGCATCCCCGTCTTCATCGCCCGCGAGGACTACTGGCAGCGGCGCTTCCAGAAGGCCGGCCTGCCGATAATCGGCGACGACATCAAGTCCCAGGTCGGAGCGACCATCGTCCACCGCATGCTCACTCACCTCTTCAGGGAGCGCGGCGTCAGGCTCGAGCGCACCTACCAGCTCAACTTCGGCGGCAACACCGACTTCCTGAACATGCTCGAGCGCGACCGGCTGATGTCCAAGAAGATCTCCAAGACCCGCTCGGTCACCTCCCAGCTCGACTATTCCATCGGCGACGACAACGTCCACATCGGCCCCTCGGACTACGTTCCCTGGCTGGACGACCGCAAGTGGGCCTACATCCGCCTCGAGGGCCGCGGCTTCGGCGATGTACCCCTGAACGCCGAGCTGAAGCTCGAGGTGCACGACTCGCCCAACTCCGCCGGCATCGTCATCGACGCCGTCCGCTGCGCCAAGCTCGCCCTCGACAACGGGCTCAGCGGCGCGCTCGAGGGACCCAGCTCCTACTTCATGAAGTCGCCGCCGATCCAGTATCCGGACAGCGACGCCCACCGCTTCACAGAGGAGTTCATCGCGAACAACCCACGCAAGTCGGTTAAACCCCAGCAGGCGATCAAGGAGTAGCCGGAAGTTGTTCACGACCCGCTTCCAACAGTGGGTCCGGCGGCGCGCCCAGGCGGCCGCCGGCTGGCTTGCGAAGCTGCCGATAACGCCCAACCAGATAACGGTGGCGGGCATGTTGGTCGTCTTCGCCGCCGCTGCCTTGGTCGCCGGCGGAAACCTCCTGGTCGGAGGCATCGTGCTCGCCTTCGGCGCCAGCTTCGACATCTTCGACGGAGCTCTGGCCCGGGTGACCAAGCGCAGCTATCCGTACGGGGCGTTCCTCGATTCGACGACCGATCGCTACGCGGAAGCCGCCGTCTACATCGGCCTTGCGGCCTATTACGTCGGCCAGCCGAACCCCCGGCCGGCGATTCTCGGCGTTCTCCTCGCGCTCGTCGGCTCGATGTCGGTCAGCTACGTCAGGGCCCGCGCTCAGAGCCTCGGCTTCAAATGCGACAGCGGCCTCTTCGCCCGGCCGGAGCGGATCGTCGCCACCATCGTCGGCCTCGTCTTCGGCGGCTGGGTGCTCGTCGTGCTGATCTGGGCGCTGGCCGTTCTCACCAACTTGACCGCCCTTCAGCGCATCCTCGAGGTCTGGAGCCAGGCCCGTGCCCAGCGCCGCGAAGCGGCTCCAGCGGTCATCGTCCCGACGCCCGCGGTCGCCGCAGAGCCGGCGGTCGTCCCCCAGCGCAAGGGGAAGTTAGCCCGCCAATCCGAGGCATAGGCCTCCCCGGCCAGACTCAGGCGATGGCCCGCAGGTGGAACCGCAGCTTGATGGGGGTCGTCCCGATGTGGACGGGATGTACCGCGAGTAGGCAGGCACCCTGCACGATCCGCTCGTAACCGCTCTCCGAGTTGTTCACGGTCTCAATCGGGTAGTACCAGACCCGGCCTCCTTTCGGCACCTGGAGACGGTACTCGACCTCCGCCCGGGGCTGACGGAGGGCGACCTCCGGCCGGCTGCCCAGCTCCGCGGGCCTGTCCAGGGGCTGGGCGGCGACGGTACCGTCGGCCACCCCGCCGGGGAGGGCGAGATTGGCCTCCACGACGAGGAGCGCGTCCAACGGACGGCCCTCGCCGCTGAGCACCAGGTTCAGCTCGAGGTCGGGTACCGACGCGTTCACCCGGAACGACTTGCTCATCCGGATCAGCAGGGACCGGCGGCCGACCTCCAGCTGCTCGGTTCGCTCCATCGTCGCGCCCCGTTTCAGTTCGAAGGCACCGGCCGCGAAATGACCGAGCTCGGGCAGCCGGGCCTGGACGGCCTGGCCGAGGGTGGCGCTGCGGCCGACGAGGTAGGCCTGGAAGACCAGGCGCCGGCGGTTGTCGTAGTGGAGCCGCTTCTCGAGGCCCTTTTCCCGGACCCGGATCGGTTCCCTGCCGGCAGTGACACCGGTGCCCGAGGTTCCCTGCCGCAGCTCCTCGTGGTAGGGCTCCTCGCGGCGCGCCATGCAGTCGACCGCGTTCCGGCCGTTGACGTCCCACTCGACCACGGCGCCGCCCAGGTGTGGGGAGAGGTAGGCGTTCTGGGCCGGTGCCTCGAGGAGCAGCTCGCAGCCCCCGTCGAGGTCGTAGTCGGCGACCTCCAGGCGCAGCTCGCCCTCGCTCTGGCTGACGGCTCGCTCCGCCGCGAGTAGGTTCCGCCAGACCGCGCTGCGCAGATGGGGCAGGTAGACGCCGCCGAAGACGCCGTGCCAGAAAGCGTCGTTGGCCTGGCCGCGGAGGAGATGGGTGACGGCCTCCACCGGGGAGCCCGCCGCCGCGACGCGCTGTGAGACGCGAAGCATCTTCTTGTGCATCGCGTTCACCTCCGGGTAGCGCGCGATGAAGTTGCGCCAGAAGCCGCCCGACCACTCGAGCATCTCGGGATAGCTGCCGGCGGGCAGGTAGACCGGCCCGCGGGCATCGTGACCATCCACGTAATCGCCGGGAAGGACCACCTCAAGCCAGTCCGCGTTCGCCTCCAGCATCTCGAAGAAGCGGGCGACCCAGCGCTCTTCCCAGCAGAGCGTGGCGGTCGTCGGCCAGCCGCCGAACTTCTCGCCGTCGTCGCCCATCAGCACCAGGCGCGGCTCCTCGGCTGCCGTCTCCTGGAAATAGGCCAAGCATTCCTCGACGCTTCGCCAGGGAATCAGATAGCGCATCTTAGTGCCGGTCGCGAGGAGCGTAAGGGAGGAGCCCTGCTCCTCGGTCAGGAAGGGCTGGTAGAGCTGGTCCTCGGCCAGGCCGACCTTCGAGAAGTGAGAGTCGTCGAGGATCGTGTAGCGATAGCCGGCCTCCGCCAGCGGGCGCGCAAGGGATGCCTCCCAGACCCGCTCGGCCAGCCAGAGGCCGCTCGGCCGGCGACCGAAGCACTCTTCGACGGTGTCCCTCAGCCGGGTCAGCTGAAGTGCCTTGTCGCGGTCGGGGATGGAGGGCAGGACAGGCTCGAAGTAGCCCCCGCCGAGAACCTCGACCTGGTCGCGGGCGACGAGCGCCGCGACCCGCTCGACCAGGTCCGGGTGCCACTCCCGCAGCCAGTCCAGCAGGAACCCCGTGTAGTGGAGCGCGACCTTGACCCGGGGGTGTGCCTCGAGCGCCTCCACCATGGGCAGGTAACTGTCCCGGTAGATCTGTTCGAGTACCCAGCCGAAGTTGCCCACCGGCTGGTGGTTGTGAAGCGCCAGGGCCACGCTCAGGCGCTTCATCCCGGTGAGGATACCGACTACCCTTTGCCATTCATGACGGGGGCCGGGTTCGAAGGCGTTGCGGGCCACCGCCGGGTGCTTCGGCTGCTCGAGAGCCAGCTCCAGGGCGACCACCTCGCCCACGCGTATCTGTTCACCGGTGAGCCGCAGCTGGGCAAGACGGCGGTCGCCCGCCGTTTTGCTTCGATGCTGCTGCCCGAGGTGCCCCTCAGCCGGCACCCCGACTACTGGGAGGACGACCGGATCGGCAACCTCAAGGTCGACGAGATCCGGCTCATCTCCGACGAGGGCCCCCAGTTCCATTCCCAGTCCCTGCAGGCGTTCCTGAACCTGAAGCCGAACGTCGGCAGCCGCCGGGTCGCCGTCCTCAGCAACATCGGCCGGCTGGCGGACCTCTCCCAGAACCTTCTCCTCAAGACGCTCGAGGAGCCGCATCCGAACCGGGTGATCATCCTGACCACCCCCAGCGTGTCGCCCTTCGTGGTGATCCCGACCATCGTCTCCCGCTGCCAGCGGGTCGGCTTCCACCCCGTCGCCGAGCCGGAGATCGCCCAGCTCCTGGTCGCCGACGGCGTCCCGGCCGACCGCGCCGACGAGCTCGCCGGCCTCTCCCGCGGCCGCCCCGGTTGGGCGCTGCGAGCCGCAAGCGACGAGGAGGTGCTCGAGCGTCACGCCGCCTGGACCCAGCGCTTGGAGGAGGTCATCGGGGCCCCGGCCGACGTCCCGCTCCAGCTTGCCGAGGAGCTGGATGCGCTCCAGATGGCCTGGCGCGGCTCCGAGAAGGAGCACGAGGATCCCGTCGTCGAGGCGCTCGGCAGCTGGCAGATGGAGATCCGGCGGCGGATGCTCGGCGACCTTCACCCGGCAGTCTGGGCGCGCTTGCTCGAGCTCTCCTACGACACCCTCGGCCACCACGAGCAGAACGTCAGCCCCCGGCTCAACCTGGAGTGCTTCCTACTCGAATGCCGCCGCGCTTCCTGAAGCAGAGCCTCCGCGGCTTCGAGCCCTACGTCCCTGGCCTCCAGCCGCCGGACGGCGAGGACTGGATCAAGCTGAACACCAACGAGTCCCCCTACCCGCCCTCGCCCCGGGTGGTCGAGGCGCTGCGAGAGGCCATCGGCGATTCTCTCCGGCTCTACCCGCCGCCGATGTCGGACCCCGCCGCGGACGCGCTGGCCGCGTCGCACGGGCTTGACCCGACCTGGGTGCGGCTCGGCAACGGCGAGGACGAGCTGATCGCGATGTGCTTCCGCGCCTTCGCCGGCGCGGGTGAGCGGGTCGCCTTCACCTGGCCCACCTACCCGCTCCTGGAACCCCTCTGCGGGATCCACGAGGCGGTGCCTTCGCCGCATCCGCTGGGCAGCGGGTGGTCCCTGCCGCGAGGCTTCGCTGACGACGCGGCGCCGCTCAAGTTCCTCGTCAACCCGAACTCCCCGACGGGCACCTGGTACGGGCGCGAGGAGGTCGAGCAGGTGGTCGCCTCTGCGCGCGGCGTGATCGTCCTCGACGAGGCCTACGTCGACTTCGCGCCCGAGTCGCGCCTCGACCTGCTCGAAGGCCACGACAACCTGCTGATCCTGCGCACGATGTCCAAGGCCTACGCCCTCGCCGGGATGCGGATCGGCTTCGCCTTCGGGCATCCCGACCTGCTCGCCGCCCTCGACACCGTCAAGGACTCCTACAACCTCGACCGCCTGAGCATCGTCGCCGCCAAGGCCGCGGCCGAGGATCGCGGCCACCGCGACCGGATGGTTTCCCGCGTCATCGCCGACCGGGAGTGGTTCGCGGGCGAGTTGCAGGCCCTCGACTTCAGGGTCTCGCCTACCTCCGCCAACTTCGTCTTCACCCACCCGCCGGACGGGATCGAGGCAGAGGTTGTCTTCGAGGGCCTCAAGGCGCGCCGGATCCTGGTCCGCTACTTCACCAAGCCGCCGCTCGACGGCTGGCTCCGGATAACGATCGGCACCCGCGAGCAGCTGGCCAAGGTGCTCCGCGGGATAACCGAGATCCTGCAGCAGTGAACAAAACGCGTCAGGACGCCTGGGACCTCGTGACCGAGTTCACGCAGTCGGAGACGCTCAAGCGGCACATGCTCAGCGTCGAGGCCGCGATGCGGGCCTACGCGCGAAGTTACGGAGAGGACGAGGAACGCTGGGCGATCGTTGGCCTGATCCACGACTTCGACTACGAGCGGTTCCCCACCGAGCACCCTCACTCCAACGTGCGCATCCTGCGCGAGCGGGGCTGGCCGGAGGACCTGATCCTGGACGCCTACTCACACGGTGATACTGGCCTCGAGCGCGACACGCCGATCCGCAAGGCGATCTTCGCGGTTGACGAGATGTCCGGCTTCGTCATCGCCTGCGCGCTCGTCAAGCCCGACAAATCGGTTGGTTCGGTGGAGCCCGCGGGGGTGCGCAAGAAGATGAAGGACAGGGCTTTCGCGCGGGCCGTCCACCGCGACGAGCTGGTCGCCGGTGCGGAGCTGTTGGGGGTACCCTTCGACGAGCACGTGGCGACCGTGAGAGACGCGCTGAAGCCGATCGCCAACCAGCTCGGCCTCCAGCCATGAGCGAGGTCCGCCCGACCGTCGTCGTGACGCACCCGATTCTCGAGCCGGGCCCGACCCTGCTCAAAGAGGCGTGCGAGCTGCGCATCCTCCCCAACCAGTACCGGCACCCTGCCGACCTGCTCCGCAAGTCGGCCGAAGGCGCCCGCGGGATGGTGACCCAGCTGATGGACCCGATCGGCGAGGAGGTCCTCTCCACGCCCGGGTTGAAGGTCGTCTCCAACGTGGCGGTCGGCTACGACAACGTCGACGTCAAAGTCGCGACCAAGTACGGGGTGATGGTCACCAACACGCCAGGCGTGCTCGACGACACCACCGCCGACTTCGCCTTCGCGCTCATGATGGCAGCTGGCCGGAGATTGCTCGAGGGCGATCGCTTCGTCCGCGGTGGCGCCTTCAAAGGCTGGGCGATCGACATGCTGCTCGGACACGACATCTGGGGCGGGACCCTCGGCATCGTCGGCTTCGGCCGGATCGGACGCGGTGTCGCCAGGCGCGCCCGGGCGTTCGGGATGAGGGTCATCTACTACGACGAACAAGCCGCGGCGCCCGACGTCGAGAGGGACCTCGGCGTAGCGCGGACCGACCTCTACCGTCTGCTCAGCGAGTCCGATTTCGTCAGCGTCCACGTGCCGCTGACGGCCGCGACGCGGCATCTCTTCTCAACCGCGCAGTTCGCGACCATGAAGCCGAGCGCGGTGCTCGTCAACACCTCGCGCGGGCCGGTCATCGACGAGGCCGCGTTGGCGGAGGCGCTCAAGGCGCACCAGATCTTCGGCGCCGGGCTCGATGTCTTCGAGAACGAGCCGGAGGTCCATCCCGAGCTGCTCAAGCTGGACAACGTGATCCTGGCGCCGCACATCGCGAGCGCCTCCGTCCGGACCCGATCCGAGATGTCGGAGATGGCGGCGCGCAACCTCATCACCGGCGTCCGGGGCGGGCGGCCACCCAACATCGTCAACCCCGAGGTTTTCAATCAGCAGCGATAGCCCCGGTGCCACACCACCGGCTCGCCGGCTTCTGGCCCTCGACCTGGACGGGACCATCGTCGGCCTCGACCTGAGCGTCGATCCCCGCGACGAAGCTGCGCTGGCCGGCGCGCGTGGGCGCGGTCTGCTGGTCGCCGCCTCCACCGGCAGGCCCTACTCGGGGGCCGTCCAGTGGGTCGCCCGCTTCCACCTGACCGAGCCGGTGATCTGCTATCAGGGCGCCCAGGTCCGGGCATCGGACGGGACGCTCTTGCTCGACCACGGCATACCCCATGACCTTGCCATGGAGGTGATCGAGTTCGCCCGGCAGCGCCACCTGCACGTCAACGCCTACCGGGACGACGTTCTGTTGGTTGAGCACGACACGCCGGAGGGCCGTGAGTACGCCCACCACTCGGGCCTCGACCCCCACATCACCCCCGACCTCGACCAGGCGATGGGCCCGACCACGCCCAAGCTCGTCATCGTCGCTCCCGAGGAGCAGATCAACGAGCTCTTGCCGCTGGCCCGAGAACGCTGGAGGGGCCGGCTCTTCGTGGCCACCTCTTTGCCCACCTATCTCGAAATGACGATTCCCACCGCCGACAAGGGGACCGCCCTCAAGTTCCTCGCCAACCACCTCGGTGTTCCCCAGGCGGAGACGATCGCGGCCGGCGACGGGCGCAACGACCGGCCGATGCTCGCCTGGGCCGGACTGGCGATCGCCGTCGAGGGCGCGCCGAGGGAACTGCTGGAGGTCGCCGACCGCACAATCGGTCCGCCCGGAACAGGAGGCCTCGCCAGGCTGTTAAACGAGCTGTGAGCACCCTCCTCCTCGTCCATGCCCATCCCGACGATGAGTCGATCTCGACCGGCGGGGTGATGATGAAAGCCCACGACGAGGGCCATCGCGTCGTACTTGTGACAGCCACCCGCGGCGAGGTGGGCGAGATCTCGAACATGGACGAGGCCACCTCGCGCCCGCGTCTGGCCGAGATCCGGACCGAGGAGATGAAGAACGCGGGGAAGATCCTCGGCGTGGACCGGCAGGAATACCTGGACTACCGCGACTCCGGCATGCGGGGTACCGGTGACAACGACAACCCGGCAAGCTTCCACCGGGCCCCGCTCGAGGAGGCCGCCCTGCGGCTTGCCAAGGTGCTTCGAGAGGAGCGCCCCGAGGTCGTCGTCACCTACGACCCAACCGGTACCTACTTCCATCCCGACCACGTCAAGTCACACCACGTGACCACTGCGGCGCTCGACCTGCTCAAAGCGGAGGGCTGGGAGCCGCACAAGCTGTACTGGGTCGCGATCCCGCGCTCCTACATCGACGAGATGGCCGCGCGGATGAAGGCGGCCGGCCGACCCAGCCCTTTCACCGACATTCCGGGGATGGGCGTGCCCGACGAGCTGCTGACGACGATCGTCGACGTCGGCGCCGGCGTCGACCGCAAGCGGGCCGCCTTCCGCGCCCATGTGAGCCAGAACTCACCCGAGATGTTCTTCATGAACACACCGGACGAGGAGTTCCGGCGCGCCTTCGGGCGCGAGTTCTTCCAGCTGGCACGCGGCGAGCTGGGCGCTCCCCGGCCCGAGCCGGATTTGTTCGCAGGGGTGTCTGGGTAGGCTTTACCCGAGACATGGACGTACTCAAGATCACCCCTCGTGGCTACTGCCACGGGGTGGTCGACGCGATCCGGATCGCCAAGCACGTTGGAGAGGAGACCAACGGACCGGTGCACATGCTCGGGCTGCTCGTCCACAACACCCACGTCACCGACGAGATGCAGGAGCACGGCGTGAAGCTGGTCGATGCCGAGGACCGGATGATCGGGCTCGACAAGATCAAGGACGGCACCGTCATC
>JALZAP010000298.1 GCA_030948245.1 Candidatus Dormiibacterota bacterium
GTCGTCGCTCTTCCTCCGGCACCTCCGCCAGGAGAGCCTCAACGGCCCTTCGGGGCAGCCGGTCGAGATCGTGGCGAGTGAATGTCGCTGCGCCGGGCGGAGCGGCGGCGACAGATTCGGAATAAGTCACCTGACTGTAGAATTATGGATACCCAGATGCTCAGGACCGGCCCGCGTGGGGAGGCGGATTCGGGCCGCGCCACGACCACCACCCTGCTCGTCACCCGACGCGCCACCTTCGCCGCCGCGCACGTGCTCCGCCGTGAAGACTGGAGCGAGCAGCGCAATCGCGAAGTATTCGGCGCCTGCGCCGGCGAGCACGGTCACAACTACAGCCTCGAGGTCTCCGTCAGCGGACCGCTCGACGCCGCCACCGGCATGGTCATCAACCTCAGGACCCTCGACAGCGCGATCCGCAGCGCTGTCATCGAGCACGTCGACCACCGCCACCTGAACCGCGATGTCCTCTTCCTCGACGGTGTGATACCGACCGCCGAGAACCTGGCCGTCGCCTTCTGGCAGCAGCTCGCGGCCCACCTGGCGGGCAGAGCTCGGTTGGAGCGGGTCCGGCTGGTCGAGTCGGAGAACAACTCGGTGGAGATCAGCCGGTGAGCATGTACCGCCCTCGTTTCGATCCTGACCAGCTGCCGGACGTCATCGCGCGACTGCTCGAGGAGCTGGGAGAGGACACCACCCGGGAGGGCCTCGTCGACACGCCGCGACGGGTGGCGGATTCCCTTCGCCACCTGACCGAAGGCTACGAGCTCGACCCGGCCGCGATCGTCGGCGACGCCCTTTTCAACGAGGACTACGACGACATGGTGGTGGTCCGTGGGGTCAACTTCTTCTCGCTCTGCGAGCATCACCTGCTGCCCTTCTTCGGCGAGGTACACGTCGCCTACCTGCCGAAGGGGAAGGTCGTCGGCCTCAGCAAGGTGCCCCGGATCGTCGACGCGTTCGCCCATCGCCTCCAGCTCCAGGAGCGGCTGACCCGGCAGATCGCCGAAGCGCTCAACGAGGTGCTGGACCCGAACGGCGTGGCGGTCGTCATCGAAGCCCGCCACCTCTGCATGGAGATGCGCGGCGTCGAGAAGCAGGACTCCGACACGCTCACCTCCTGCATGCTGGGCACCTTCCGCGACGACCCCCGTACCCGCTCCGAGTTCCTCGACCTGATCCGCCAGTCGTGAGATTGGCGGTCGTCGCCTCCCTGGTGACGCCGCTGCTGCCCGCCCAGGCAGGCGGAGCGCAGGCCTTCCTCAGCGACCTCGCACGCGGGCTTGCCGGGCGCGGGCATGAGGTCCGGCTCTACTGTGCCGACGGTTCCAAGGTGGTCGGCGTCGAGCTCGTCCAGGTACCGGTCGACGGCGCTGTGAGCCGAGCGTTGGTGATGCCGGGAGGCGCGACGGCCAGGCCCGTCCCCGAGCTCCGCCAGGCTTTCGAGGCCCTGTTCGCCGACCTTCGCCGGCGAGGTGCCGACGCCATCAGCCAGCACGCCTTCGACGCCGAGGCGATCGAGCTTGCTGAGGGACTGCCGGCCCTCCACACGCTCCATCTCCCTCCCCTGGTCCCCACCGTTGTCGCCGCGGCGCGGGCGAGCAGCTGCCGGCTCGCCACCGTCTCCGACTCCGCGCAGAGGGAGTGGTCGAAGGTCGGGATCGACTCGAGGGTGCTGCCGGACGGTGTGCCCGACTGGCAGCCCGAGCCAGGCCCGGTCCGCCCGCTGGCGCTGATCGCGGGCCGGATCTCGCCCGAGAAGGGCATCGAGGACGGGGTGGCCGCGGCCCGTCTCGCCGGCCTTGAGCCGCTCGTCCTGGGAGCCGACTACGACGCCGGCTATCGCGCCCGGCTGGCCGGGGTAGAGATCCGGCCGCCGCTCCCCCGCCGTGATCTCTGGCGCCTGATGGCGGTGTCGGCGGTGACGCTGATGCCGGCCAAGTGGGAGGAGCCCTTCGGGCTTGTCGCGGCCGAGGCCCAGGTCGCCGGCTGCCCGGTCGCCGCCTACTCGCGCGGCGCGCTGCCGGAAGTCGTCGGGGAGGGCGCCGGCGGCTTCCTCGCCCGGCCGGACGACGTCGAGGACCTGCCCCGGGCGATCCGCCGCTGCCTGGAGCTGGACCGGGCCGCGGTGCGCGCCCAGGCTCGCGAGAGGCTGCTCATCGACCGCTCGCTGGACGCCTACGAGGAGGCGCTCCGATGAAGCCGCTGGCGATCGTCACCGGCGCCTCCGGCGGCCTCGGGCTGGCGATCGCGGCCGAGCTCCGAGCTCGTGGCTACAAGATCGTCGGGCTCAACCGCTCGAGCGGTGTCGACGTCTCCGACGAGAAGCAGGTGGTGGCCGCCTTCGACGGTCTCGACCGGCTCGACGTCCTTGTCAACAACGCCGCCGTGCTGATCAAGAAACCCGTGGCTGAAACCACCGCTGCCGAGTGGGACGAGCAGCTCGGCAGCGGGCTTCGAGCCGCCTTCCTCTGCAGCCGCGAGGCTTTTCGCGGCATGCGCGAGGGCGGCAGCATCGTCAACGTCTCCAGCCTCTCGGGGATGGCCGGGACCGAGAAGTTCCCCGGGATGGCGGCCTACGCGGCGGCGAAATCCGGCCTGGCAGCGCTGACCGAGGTGCTCGCCGTGGAGGGGCGTCCCCTGGGCATCCGGGTCAACGCGGTGAGCCCGGGGGCGATCGACACGCCGATGCTCGAGATCTCCGGCGTCACCGGTCGCAAATTCGCTCCCGCCGAGGTTGCCAGGATCGTCGGCTGGCTGGCCAGCTCCGATTCGGGTCGGCTGACCGGAGCCAACCTGAAGCTGGATCCCTAGGCGCCAGCCCCGCCCAGCGCCTGCTGGAGCTCCTCCCGGGACCGGATCCCCAGCTTGTCGTAGACG
>JALZAP010000299.1 GCA_030948245.1 Candidatus Dormiibacterota bacterium
CCCTTTAACACCCTGCTGATGCTCGCCGAGCCGCATGACCGGCACCAGGCCCTCGACCTCGTCCGCGAGCACCTCGCCCCCAGCGGCGCATTCGCCTTTGAGGTCTTCACGCCGGACCCCGCGATGCTGCGGTCCTCGGACGATTGGGAGATCGACATCGAGCACGAGATCGATGATCCTGACGGCGAAGGCCGTCTCCACGTGCGTCGCGATATCAGGCGCCACATCGACCTCGGCCGCCAGCTGAACCACATCCGTTTCCGCCATCGCGTCACCTCTGCGACAGACGGCGGCGAGCTGGCAGCATGGGAGGACGAGATGACGCTGGCGTTCATCTTTCCGCGCGAGCTGGACCTGCTGCTGGAGCGCCAGGGCTTCCAGGTCAAGGCCCGCTACGGCGGCCCGGCGATGGAGCCTTACGACCCGACGCCGGAAAACGTCCAGCCGCAGTACGTGGTGGCCCAGCTGACCCCTTAGGGAAGGCGGGCGGGCTAGTCCGCGTTTCTACACTCCATAGATGGAGCACCCACGCAGCCGGCTGATCACCCTGGTGGCGCCACTCTTCGCCCTGTACGTCATCTGGGGATCGACGTACCTGGCCATCCGCATCGCCATCGAGACAATGCCGCCATTCCTGATGGCGGCGGTGCGGTTCGCCCTCGCAGGGGCGCTGATGTACGTGTTCGCGATTCGGCGCGGCGACCCCGACGGCAGCGACCGCCCGGGTCGGCGGCAGTGGATGGCGGCTCTGATCGTGGGTGGGCTCCTGCTTGCGGGCGGCAATGGCCTGGTCAGCTGGGGTGAGCAGTTCATCTCCAGCGGCCTGGCGGCGCTCCTGGTCGCGACCGTGCCGCTGTGGATGGTGGTTCTGTCGCACTTCTTTGGCGATGAGAAGCTCACGTGGCCGGTCGTTGTCGGCGTGGTCATCGGGCTGATCGGCGTGGCGGTGCTGGCGCGACCGTCGGGCGCCGGCAACGGCATCGTCGGGGTTGCTGCCGTCCTGACGGCCGCGATCCTGTGGGCCTCGGGCTCGATATACGCGCGTCGGGCGCCGCTGCCCAGGCGGCCCCTGGTCGCCACCAGCCTCGAGATGCTCTGCGGCTCGGCGGTGCTGGCGGTGGCGGCGGTGGCCTCCGGCGAGCTCGGCCAGGTCCACCTCGCCGCGCTCTCGACCCGCTCGATCCTGGCGCTCGCCTACCTGGTGTTCTTTGGCTCGATCGTGGCCTTCACGTCGTACGTCTGGCTCCTCAAGACCAGCCGCCCATCGATCCTGGGGACGTACGCCTACGTCAACCCGGCGGTGGCGGTGGTCCTCGGGTTCCTCGTCCTCGGGGAGCCGCTCACTCTTCCCACCATCATCGGCGGTGGGATCATCATCGTCGCGGTGGCGCTGATCGTGACCGCGCGCTCGGTGCAGCGACCGGGGGAGCGGCGTCGCGCCGCGGCGGCGGCGGCAGCCGAAGTCAGCGCCGAACCGCCGGCGGAGAGCGGCGTCGCCTGAAGTTCGCGTCGACCCGAGGCGGAGGCGGCGTCGCCTCAGGCGCAAAGCGGCGTCGCATTAGCGCTGTGCCCGGGCGGGTGGCCTTGACCTACTCGCCCCGCGGGTCTTCGGCGGGCACCGGCGTCCCTGAGCTGTAGTCGTAGAACCCCTTGCCCGTCTTGCGGCCGAGGCGGCCGGCGTCAACCATCCGGCCGAGGAAACCGGGTGGCTTCTCGCGCTCGTCGCCGCTGGCCTCGTACTTCTCCCGCCGCGCGTTGTAGGTGATGTCGACGCCCGAGAAATCGGCCAGCTTGAAGGGGCCCATCGGCCAGTTGAGGCCCTTCTCGACGGCCAGGTCGATGCTGGCGAAGTCGGCGTAGCCGCCCTCGTAGAGCCGCATCGCCTCCTGCGAAGCCGCGTGGAGGATGCGGTTGACGATGAACCCGTCGATCTCCTTCTCGATCAGCACCGGCACCCGGCCGATGCGTTCGATCAGCGCCATCGTTGTCGCCACGGTGTCGTCCGACGTCTGCGGTCCCCGGACGACCTCGCACAGCTGCATCACCAGCACCGGGTGGAAGAAGTGGGTGTTGCAACAGCGGTCCGGCCGGGTGGTGGCGTCGGCCAGCTTGGAGATCGGGATGGTCGACGAGTTGGTGGCAAGAATCGCGTGCGACGGGGCGGCGGCGTCGAGGGCGGCGAAGAGCTGGCGCTTGGGGGGCAGCTTCTCGACGATCGCCTCGAAGACGAAGTCGGCGCCGCTGGCACCCTCCTCCAGGGACGTGGTGGTGCGGACGCGGTCAAGCGCGGCGGTGGCGTCGACCTCCGACAGCTGGCCCTTTTCGACCCGCCGCATCATCAGCTTGTGGTTGCTGACCACCGCCTGCTGCAGCTGCTCGTCGCTGACGTCGGTGAGCCAAACGTCGAAGCCGCCGAGGGCGGTCTGCTGCGCGATCTGCGAGCCCATGGTGCCCGACCCGACCACGCAGACGGTCCTGATTTCCTCGATTCCCACAGCGCCGACCTCCCTGGCGGCGCTAGAGGATACCCGAGGCACCTCCGGCCGGCCGGTCAAGCCCGCTAGGTCGAGTCCTCCCCCGGAAACATGCCGACATCGCCCCTGGCGGCTTGTCTGCGTCCTTCTGCGCATCTCCTAGGTTGGCCGACCGATCAGGCTTCGAGCCAGGCTGAGGACCCCGGCGGCGGCGACCAGGAGCGCCCCGGGGGTTGAGACCAGGGAGGTATAGAAGCCCTGGTTCGGCCGTCCCTGGATGGCCGGGAGCCAGTGATAGAAGCTGTTGCCGCCGGTGGCGAAGAGGCCGATCAGCAGCGCCAGCCCACCGCGCAGCCAGGGGTTGGCGTTGGGCC
>JALZAP010000031.1 GCA_030948245.1 Candidatus Dormiibacterota bacterium
CGCGGGCAAGATGTTCCTGCCCCAGGTCGTCAAGAGCGCCCGCGCCATGAAGCGCTCGGTCGCCTACCTGCAGCCCTTCATGGAGGCGGAGAAGGAGGCGGCCGACCGCCAGGCGCGGGGCCGGATCGTGATGGCCACCGTCAAGGGCGACGTGCACGACATCGGCAAGAACATCGTCGGGGTGGTGCTCGGCTGCAACAGCTACGAGGTGATCGACCTCGGCGTGATGGTGCCGATGGACCGGATCCTCGACACGGCAATCGCCGAGCACGCTGACGCGATCGGGCTCTCAGGGCTCATCACGCCTTCGCTCGACGAGATGGTCAACGTCGCCAAGGAGATGGAGCGCCGCCACCTGAACATACCGCTCCTGATCGGCGGAGCGACCACCTCGAAGCAGCACACGGCGGTCCGGATCGCGCCCGCCTACAGCCAGCCGACGCTCCATGTGCTCGACGCCTCCCGCGTCGTCGGCGTCGTCTCCGACCTGCTCGACCCGGTCCGCAAGGCAGCCCTCGACCGCGAGAACCGCGCCCTCCAGACCAAGCTCCGCGACCAGCACGCCGGGAAGGCGACGCGGCCGCTGCTGGCCGTCGACAGGGCCCGCCAGAACCGGGCGCGGCTCGAGTTCGCCGACCTTCCGGTCCCTGAGTTCACTGGCACCAGGCTGGTCGAGCCCGAGATCGCAACCCTCCGCGAGTACATCGACTGGACCTTCTTCTTCCACGCCTGGGAGCTGCGCGGCCGCTTCCCGGCGATCCTCGACCACCCCGAGATGGGGCCGTCCGCCCGCGAGTTGTACGAGAACGCGCAGACCCTGCTCGACGAGATCATCGCCAATCGCTCCCTGACCGCCAGAGGCGTCTACGGCTTCTGGGGCGCGCACTCGGAAGAAGACGACATCCTGCTCGAGTCTGGCCTCCGGCTGCCCATGTTGCGCCAGCAGGTTGAGCACGGCGAAGAGCGGCCCTACCTGTCCCTCGCCGACTTCATCGCGCCGACCCCGGGCGACCACATGGGCGCTTTCGCGGTCACCGCCGGGATCGGAGCCGACGAGCTCGCCGGGCGCTACCAGGCGGAGGGGGACGACTACCGCTCGATAATGGTCAAGGCGCTCGCCGACCGCCTCGCCGAGGCCTTCGCCGAATACCTCCACGAGGTCGTCCGCAACGAGTGGTACGACGACGCCAAGCTGCCCAAGGAGGACCTGGTCGCGGAGAAGTACCGCGGCATCCGGCCCGCCTACGGCTACCCAGCCTGCCCCGACCACAGCGAGAAGGGCCGGCTCTTCGAGCTGCTCGACGCCGGACGGGCCGGAATGGAGCTGACGGAGACCTTCTCGATGCTGCCGGCGGCGGCGGTCTCCGGCATCTACTTCGCCCACCCCGAGGCCAAGTACTTCGCGGTCGGCAAGATCGGCCGAGACCAGGTCGAGGACTACGCCGGCCGGAAGGGGATGCCTGTCGAGGAGGCGGAACGCTGGCTGACGCCCAACCTCGGCTACGAGCGGGACTGAGTGGCCGGCTTGGTCGACAGGGGACGCCGCAAAGAGCTGAACGAGCAGTATCAACAAGCCCCTCCCGAGGCTGGCGTTTACCGGATCCTCAACCGGGAGACCGGGAGGTTCCTGCTTGGATCCACCACCAACCTGGCGGGTTTTCGGAACCGGTTCGAGTTCGCCCGCTCGAACCACTCCGCGGGGGCCCTTGACTCGAAGCTGCGCGACGACATCGCCTGGTTTGGCTTCGACGCTTTCAGGTTCGAGGTTCTCGACACCCTCGAGGTAAAGCCCGAGATGGCGCAGGAGCAGATCGCCGCGGACGCCGCGGGACTCATTGCGCTCTGGCGCGAGAAGTTCGACCCGGTGCTGCTCTACTGAGGCCGGCCAGGCCCTCCTCCGCCAGGTCGTCGGGCCGCCGGCCATCGACCCGCCGGGTGCGGTCCGCGGTCTCGCGCCGGACACACCGCCCGCCCCGGCCTCGTGGCGGTGGCAGGCCGGCTCTGCTTGTCTGGCACGGTATGGCTGGCGGTGGCCACCGTCGCGGTGGTCGCGGGCGCCTACGCCCAGCTCGTGCTCCATTCCAACCTGGCAGTGGACGCGGCGATCATCGGCGGCGTTTGCTGCGGGCTCGTGGCCGCGATCGCCTTCATCGGCGCCGCGCGTCGCACGGGTGGGCGAACACGAGCTTAGAGCTGGGCCAGGAAGCCCGCCTCGTTAACAACTGTCGGGAGGCCGAGAGCCCGCGCCAGCAAGGTGAGGTGGGGAGGCTCGAGCCCGGCTTCGACGATCACGGCTTCGTCATCGAAGGCGTCGATCGTCGGCCCTGCGTGGCGGACCTGGCCGTGGGTGAGGACGACGGTCCGCGGGCATGCTTCTCCGACGAAATCCATGTCATGCGTCACCACCAGGACCAGCTTCCCTTCCTCCGCCAGCTCTCCAACCAGCCTGCGGAGGCGCTGCCGCGAGGCGGCGTCCTGACCCAGGGTCGGCTCGTCGAGGACGACCACCGGCGGGTCGCCGGCCAGCGCCGATGCGATCGCCACCCACTTTCGCTCGGGGAGCCCGAGGTCGTGGGGATGCACCTCCTCATTGCCGGCAAGGCCGCAGCGTTCGATCGCGCGCGCCACCGCCGGCTCAGTCTCCCCCTGCTTCAGGCCCAGCGCGCGCGGTCCGAACGACACCTCCGCCTTGACCGTCCGCTCGAAGAGCTGGTCGTCGGGGTTCTGGAAGGCATAGCCGACCGTGTGCGCCATCTGAGCCACCGACTGGCCGGAGACGTCCTGGCCGGCCACGACGACCTTTCCCGAGCTGGGCCGGAGGAGACCGTTGAGCAGCTTGGTCAGCGTCGTCTTGCCGGCGCCGTTCTCCCCGACCAGGGCGGTCACCCCGGTTTGGAGGGACAGCGTCAGACCCGGATCCGGGTAAACCTCGACCCCGCCGGGATAGGCGTAGTGGACCCCTTCGATACTGATCTCAACCACGCCGGCGCCTGAACGCCGCGGCCGCTTCGGCAAGGCGGACCGGGTGGGGCGAGGGCAGCTGCGCCCGGGCCGCGAGTCGGGTGTAGACGGGCGTTCCCACCCGCTCCGCGACCGCCGGTAGGTTGAACACCTTGTCGGGGGCGCCGTCAGTGAGCAGCCTCCCGCCGACCAGTGCCACGATTCGCGGGCACAGCTCGCAGACGTTCTCCAGCCGGTTCTCGACCATCACGATGGTTATCCCGCTGCCGTGAAGGCCCGCGAGCACCTCGAAGATGGCCGCCGTTCCGGCCGGGTCGAGCTGCGAGGTGGGCTCGTCGAGGAGGAGTAGTCGGGGGCGCATGGCGAGAAGGGCGGCAAGCGCCAGCCGCTGCAGCTGGCCTCCGCTGAGGTCGCCCGGGTGGCGCGCGGCAAGGCCCTCCAATCCGACCAGGCGAATCGCCTCCTCCACCCGCTCGTCGATCTCGGCTCGGGGTAGGCCGTGGGATTCCGGGCCGAAGGCGATCTCGTCGTCCACGCGCTCCCGGGCGCCCGAGATCTGGGTGAAGGGGTTCTGAAAGAGGAGCCCGACGTCAACCGAGCGCTCGGCCACCGAAAGGGAAAGAGAATCCTTGCCGAGGGCGACGACGCTCCCCTTGAGCCGTCCGCCGAAGAAGTGCGGGGCGAGGCCCATCGCGAGCAGGCAGAGGGTCGACTTGCCGGCGTTGGTCGGCCCGACGACCCCCACCCATTCGCCGGCCATGATGCTGAGGTGGACGTCGCTGAGCGATTCCCGGGGCGCCCCGGGATAGGCGTAGGAGACCTTGCTGAAAACGAGCGCCTCCTCTGTCACCGCCAGCCGAGGATCCGGAGCACGATCGCTGCCGGGACCGCGATGAGGAGGAGCCAGCGGAGCACCCGCTGGAAAGGATCGTCGGGAAAGACACTGCGGGTGACGCGCTTGACCGGGAGGCCGAAGCCGCGCACCTCGAGGGCCATTGCCCGCTCCTGCGTCGCGACCAGCGAGGAGAGGACGAGCGGCAGCATCAGCGGCAGGTAGGCGCGTGCCCGCACCAGGATCGAACCCTCCGTTTCCAGCCCGCGTGCTCGCTGCGCGTCCTGGATCCGGCCCGCCATCTCGAGGGTCTGGGGAATTATCTGAAGGGCCGAGAGGAGCACATAACCCATCCGCGGTGACAGGCCCCGCTGGAGGAGGGCCTCGGTGATGTCGGCGGGTCGGGTGGTGAAGCTGAAGAGGAAAGTGGCGCTGACGAGGCAGGTGATCCGGGCAGCCGCGAGGGCCGCGATCGCGAGGCCTTCGCGGTAGTAGACGATCGGCCCTGCCGCGAAGACGACGGTGCGGTTCTCCGGGTTGGCGAACCCCTGCACAGCCAAGAGCAGAAGGGCGAGCGGGAGGAGGATCACGACCGCGACCGTGAACAGCCGGCGGAGCACGCCGGCGAGCGCCGTCAGAGCCAGCAACACGGCCAGCTCGCCCAGCACCCAGGGCAGCGCCGGCACCGTGAAGGCGAGCGCGACCGCGCTCAGGGTGAGCGCTCCCTTGGTCAGCGGGTGGGCGCGGTGGAGGAGGCTCTCACCCTCTGCGTAGAGGCTGAGGCCTCCTGCCACCGGCCGGCCGGTCTAGATGGTCGCCGCGGGGGCCGCCTCGACCTCATCCTCCGGCCGCCGGAAGAGCAGGAAGAGGTTGCGGAAGCGGTTCGGAAGGCCCTGGTAGATGGCGATCGCGACCGCGACCGTAATCAGCTTGTCGGGGATATCACCGGTCGCTTCGTCGATGTAACTGGCCAGCCAGGTCGGCCAGCCGCCCTTGACCAGCCCGGCATAGACGGCATCCCCGAGGGCGACACCGCTCTGGCCGTGGTAGAGGGCGATGTTGAGCGGTGTCGAGAGGATCGACGCGACCAGGACGATGGCGACATAGAGTGCGATCCAGCCCTGCCAGCTCTTGTGCCAGCCGTAGTAGCCACCGATGCCGGCGGTGACGCCGATCGCGAGCGAGACGATGCAGTACGGCGCTGCGATCGGGTCAACGGTGCCGGAGCTGATGAAGTTGACGATCAGGCCGGAGATGCCGCCGACCCAGGGGCCGGCCAGGATGCCGCCCAGCACGGTGCCGATGGAGTCCAGGAAGAGGGGCAGTTTGAGGGCGGTGGCCAGGGCGTGGCCGGCCCAGTCGATGGCGATGCAGACCGGTATGAGGACGATCGCGAGGGTGTTCATCCTCACCTTGAAAGCGCCCAGAACTCCCACCTCAAGCCCCCCTGGATTTCAATCGAGACCGTTGTCAGCGCAACATTCATAGTCCCCGTCCCGGCGCCACGTCAACTGGCGGGCGGGGAGGCGGCAGAATGTCTCAGCGTGGCGCGCGTCGCTGTCCTCGGCAGCATCAACATCGACCTGGTCGTTCGCGTGCCCGCCCTGCCGCGCCCGGGTGACACGGTGCTGGGCGACAGGCTGCTCCGCTTCGGCGGCGGAAAGGGCGCCAACCAGGCGGTCGCCGCCGCGCGGCTGGGCGCCGCGGTGCGGCTGTTCGGCCGGGTCGGCTCCGACACGGATGGCGACGAGCTGCTCCGCGGCCTCGAGGATGACCGCGTCGATACCGCCGGCATCGCCCGCGATGCCGAGGAGCCGAGCGGGGCGGCGCTGATAACGGTCGAGGAGGGCGGCCAGAACACGATCACCGTGGCGCCCGGTGCCAATGGCAAGGTCGGCGAGGCTGAGGTGCGCAGGCTGGCGGCGGGTTTGGCGGAGGCGGACGTCCTCGTCCTCCAGCTCGAGATACCGCTAGACGCGGTGCGCGCCGCGATTGACGCAGGCCGTCGGGTGCGCGCCATGGTCGTCCTCAATGCGGCCCCGGTCGGGCCGCTTGCCGCTGCGGCGACAGTCATCCCCGAGGTGGATCTGCTGGTTGTCAACGAGGGTGAGGCGGCTGCGCTCAGCGGCCGGCCGGTCTCCGACCCCGAATCCGCCACGGCGGCTGCCGCGCTGCTCCGGCGTGGGGCGCGCGCGGTCGCGGTGACGTTGGGCGCGGGCGGCTCGGTCCTCTGGTCGGACGAGAAAGTGACCAGGGTGGAGGCCCACCCGGTACGGGCGGTCGACGCCACCGCCGCCGGGGACGCGTTCGTGGGGGCGGTCGCCTGCGCGCTTGCGGCCGGCCGGCCGCTCGGGGAGGCCATCCAGCTCGGGAACGCCGCGGGGGCGGTCGCGGTCACCCGCCTGGGCGCACGCAGCTCGTTGCCAACCCTGGACGAGGTCCACCGCCTGTCGGCCGCAAGCTCGTGACCCGGCGGATCATCCTCGATTGCGACCCCGGCCACGACGATGCGATGGCGATCGTGATGGCGCGCGGTGCACCGGAGATCGAGCTCGCGGCGATCACCACCGTTGCCGGCAACCACCGGCTCGAGCTCACGACGCTCAACGCACGCCGGATCTGCAGTCTCTGCGGCATCGACAACGTCCCGATTGCGGCCGGCGCCGCCGGTCCTCTCATCCGCCCGCTGGTGACGGCGCCCGAGATCCACGGCGAGAAAGGCCTGGAAGGGCACACCTGGCGGGAGCCGACCGTCGCGACTGTGAGCGACCACGCGGTCGACCTGATCATCGACCTCGTGCTGGCCGCTCCGGGCGAGATCACGCTGGTCCCGACGGGGCCGGTCACAAACATCGCCCTGGCGCTCCGGAAGGAGCCGCGGATCGCCAGCCGGGTACGCGAGGTCGTCCTGATGGGCGGAGCGTGGTCGCGCGGCAACATGACGCCGGCGGCCGAGTTCAACACCTACGTCGATCCCGAGGCGGCGGCGATCGTCTTCGCCGGCGGCTGGCCGGTGACGATGATCGGCCTCGAGGTGACCGAGCTGGCCGTCGCCACCGAAGAGGTCTTCGAACGGATCGACGCGGTGGCGTCCCCGGTCGCCCAGGCCGTCAGCGGGATGCTCCGCTTCTACCAGGCGCAGCAGCAGCGCGAGGTCGGCATCGCGGCGCCCCCGGTGCACGACCCCTGCGCCGTGGCCCGGGTCGCGCGCCCGGAGCTGGTCGAAACCCGCGATGCCTACATCGAGGTGGAGCTGGCGGGCCGGCTGACGACCGGGATGACGGTGACCGACTTCCGTCCGGCGGCGGGTAGGCCGTTCAACGCGAAGGCCGGTACGGGACTCGAGGTGATTGGCTTCTGGGACCTCTTCATCGACGCCCTGGCCCGGGTCTAGGCAACCCTCCAGGCCTGGCCTTCCGGCCCGTCGGTGACCTCGACGCCCATCGTCGCCAGCTCCGCGCGGAGCCGGTCGGAGGTCGCGAAGTCCTTCGAAGCGCGGGCCCGCGCCCGTTGGGCGAGCAGCTCCGCTGCTCCGGTCGGCAGGGTTCTCTGCGCCGGGGCGGTGCGGGACAGGTCCAGGCCGAGCACCCGGTCCCAGTCGAGCAGCAGTGCCGCCTTCGCGCCCGGCGCCAGGTCGGAGTGCGTGAGCTGGGAGACGAGCGCCATCACGCCAGGCAGGTCGAGGTCGTCGTTGATCGCGGCGAGAAAGCGGTCCTCGAAATCGCCACGCGGGCCATCGGTGCCCCCATTCCAGGCCGCGACCTTGTCCCGCAGCTGACGCAGTGCGCGCCCGGCACCGGCCAGCAGGTCGGGGCTGAAGTTCAGTGGTGCGCGGTACTTGGCCTGCAGCGCGAGATAGCGAAAGGCGAGGGGGTCGTGGCCCTGCTCGACCAGTTCGGTGATCCGGTAGAAGTTGCCGGCCGACTTCGCCATCCGCGTTCCGCTCAGGAAGAGAAGCTGGCCGTGGATCCAGAGGTCCACGACGCGATGCCCGGTGACGCCTTCCGACTGAGCGATCTCCGCCTCGTGGTGGGGGAAGACGTTGTCGGCTCCGCCGGTGTGGATGTCGAAGCGCTCGCCGAGCAGGCCCATCGACATCGCTGAGCACTCGATGTGCCAGCCCGGGAAGCCGGGTCCCCAGGGGCTGTCCCAGACCTGGACCCGGTTCTCGCCCTGCTTCCAGAGGCTGAAGTCGAGCGGGCTTCGCTTTCGCGGGTCGGGCTCGCCCTTGGTCCCGGCCAGCAGCTTCTCGGTCGTGTTGCCGCTGAGCCGGCCGTAGTCGGGAAAGCTGGCGATGTCGTAATAGACATTGCCGCCCGACTCGTACGCGTGGCCGCGGTCGATCAATCTCGCTATCAGGTCGACCATCCGGGGCACGTACTCGGTCGCACGCGGGAGCTCGTCGGCGGGCCGGACGTTGAGCAGCGCCTCGTCCTTCAGGAAGGCTTCGGTGTAGTAGGCCGCGATGTCGGCCGGCGTCTTTCCTTCGAGGCGGGCGGAGAGCAGCATCTTGTCCTCGCCCTGGTCGATGTGGTCGTCGGTCAGGTGGCCGACGTCGGTGATGTTCTTGACCTGCCGGACCGCCAGCCCGTTGTACTCGAGGACGCGCACCAGGAGGTCGGCGAAGAGGTAGGTGCGGAGGTTGCCGACGTGGGCGTAGCGGTAGACGGTGGGACCGCAGGTGTAGATGGAAACCTGCCCCGCCCGGACCGGTTTCAACTCCTGCTTGGTCCGGCCCAGGGTGTTGTAGAGGCGGATCGGCGGTACCACAAACCTATGCTAGGGACCCCTCCATGAAGCCAATCAGCCTGAATGGCGATACCGCCACCGCCGCCGAGGTGGAAGGCCGGGTCTTGACCCACGACCTCGGACCCGACCTGCGCAAGGGAACGATTCTCGGTGCTCGGCATCTCGGGATGCTGCGCGGCCATCCCGAGGTGCACGCCGTCGAGCTGGAGCCGGGCGACATCCACGAGGACGAGGCGGGACGGCGCCTGGCGGAGGCGATCGCGATGCTGGGCCCGCTCCGGGTCGAGGGTCCGGCCCAGAGCCAGTACCGGCTGGTCGCCACCCGACGAGGCCTGCTCCGCGTCAACGCGGTGCTCGTCGGCAAGATCAACGGGATCTCCGGGATCGCTCTCTTCACCCTCTTCGACGGCCAGGCGGTCGAGGTCTCAGATGAGGTCGCCGGCTGCAAGGTGACGCCGGTCGCGGTGCCCGAGCAGGTCGTCCGGGAGGCCTCCTACATGGCCCTCGAATTCCGCGTCCTGGAGCTACTACCCTTCCTCCCACTGCGGACGGCGATAGTCGTGACCGAGAAGCTCAAGCCGAAGGCCCGCGCGCTCTTCGCTGAGGCGGTGCAGCGAAAGCTGGGCTGGTACGGCGCCGACCTGCTCGGTGTCGAAGAGGTCGCGCGCAACCGTCCCGCCGTCGCCGCCGCCTATGCCCATGCGACGGAGGCGGGCGCCGACCTCGTCCTCTTCGCCGGCGCGTCCTCCATCGATCCCCTCGACCCCGCCTACTCGGAGCTGGAACGTTCGGGCGGCGAGCTGATCCGTTTCGGGATGCCGGCACATCCCGGCTCGATGCTCTGGATGGGACGGCTCGGCAAGGCATCGGTGCTGGGGATCGCCTCCTGCGCCGGGTTCGGCAAGAACACCTCGCTCGACCTTGTCCTGCCCTTCGTCTTCTCGGGCTGTCCGCTCGACCTCGCCGGGCTAGGCCACGGGGGGTTGGTCGAAAAGTCGGCCGGCCGCCGTTTCCCCGCTTACGAGAAGCCTTGACCGAGGTTCATTTCTTTTCGACCCCGGCGGAGTTCCGGGCCTGGCTCGAGGAGAACCACGCGACCGAGAGCGAGCTGATTGTCGGTTTCTATCGCGCCGCCGCGGGCCGGGCCGGCATGAACTGGGCGGAAGCCGTCGACGAGGCCCTCTGCTTCGGCTGGATCGACAGCGTCCGGCGTGGTCTCGACGAGGCCAGCTACACCAACCGCTTCACGCCCCGCAAACGGAGCAGCCGCTGGAGCGCGGTGAACGTCCGCAACGTCGAGCGGCTGACCTCGCTCGGTCGAATGCATCCGGCTGGTAGGCGCGCCTACGAGCAGCGCGATCCTGCCGACGCGGGGTACACGTATGGCGCCCGCGCCGACGACTTCGAGGGCGAGCTCGGCGCGCGGTTCGGAGCCGAACCCGATGCTCATGCCTTCTTCGTGAAGCAGGCACCCTCCTACCGCAAGCAGATGGTCGCCTGGGTCACCCAGGCGAAGCGGGAGGAGACGCGCTTCAGGCGCCTGGCCGCGCTGATCGAGGCTTCCGCCGGCGCCCGCCGGCTGGACCTGCTCAGGCCTCGCCCGGCCTCCACTGGATGAGCGGCAGCTGGAGGTCCGGCCAGTCCTCCGCCGCCATCGCCGCCAGCATCAGATCGACCGTCTGGATAAGTAAACCGATTTCAACGCCGTGCCGGACGGGGGGATACGGCCGCAGGTATGCAGCGCCGGTCCGCCACTTGTTGACCGTGCCCCGCCGGTTGTGCCGGCGGTAGTGGAGGCAGCCCGCTGCGACCTGGATGAGGCCCTTGTAGAAGCCGCTGTCGGGCCC
>JALZAP010000300.1 GCA_030948245.1 Candidatus Dormiibacterota bacterium
GCCTCTACCTGCTCTTCTACGGGGTGCTCCTCTACCGCGCCCTTTACGGCTCCGCCTGGGGCGTGACGACGATCACGACCCTGTTCCTGACCGCTCTTCTCACCTCGGTCGGCGTGGTCGCGATCCGCACCTCCAACGTCCCCTACGCGGTCCAGGTTCTCGTCAACGTCCCCGGCTTCGCGTTCGGAGCCTGGCTGATGCACCAGGTGAAGGGCACCATGCTCAGCTACATCGAGGCGCTCCGCCGTGAGCGGGTGCTGACCACGTCTGCCGACGAGCTGGTCGCTGTGGAGAACGTCGACCAGGTCTTCCAGGCCGGGATCAGGGGCGCGATGGGCCTCGTCGAGCCGGTGAAGGGAGCCCGGGCGTCGCTCTCGATCGGCTCGATGCGAACCCAGCGCCAGGTCGCCGTCGGTCCACCGGCACGCCTCGTCGACGTCGCCGAGGTGAAGGTCGCCGCTCTGCCCGCCGCAATCCAGTCCGCGCTCCGCGAGATGAAACAGGTGACCGTCCGCGTCACTGACGCACTGCTGCTCGGTGGCCCCGAGGAATCCGGCCAGCCCACCCCCTTCAGTGGCTGGGCATCGGCGCTTCCACTGACAATCGAGGGCAAGCTGCGAGGCTTCCTGTCGGTGGCCGCCGAAGAGGCGCTGCCGGCCGGCGTGCCGGACGGGCTCGCCCGTCTTGGCTCCAGCGTTGCGCTGGCTCTCGAGCGGGTGAACCTGGCCGAGGACCTCCGCAAGTCGACGGACAACCTCAAGTCGAGTGAGGCCCGCTTCCGGTCGCTGGTTCAGAACTCCTCCGACGTGATCACCCTGCTCGACGCCGACGGGCGGATCTCGTTCATAACCCCGGCCGTCGAGAAGCTCCTCGGTTACGGCTCCGGGGTGCTCCTCGAAACGACCCTCTGGCGGATGCTCCACACCGACGATCTCACCGAGGCCAACCGGATCTTCCAGCAGCTGCTCCGGACCGACTACGGCCAGGAGCTGCTCCAGACACGCTGGCGGCATACCGACGGCAGCTACCGGTACATGGAGACGATCCTCAGCAACCAGCTCGCCGACCCCAACGTTCGAGCAGTGGTGCTCAACACCCGGGACGTCACCGAGCGCAAGGAGCTGGAGGCGACACTCCGCCACCAGGCTCACCACGATCAGCTGACCACCCTCTCCAACCGCACCCTCTTCAAGGAGCGGGTGGCGGCGAGCCTCAGCCGCCATCGCGACGACCGCGGCAACCTAGCGGTCCTCTTCCTCGACCTCGACGACTTCAAGCACGTCAACGACTCCCTCGGCCACGCCGCGGGCGATTCTCTGCTGCTCGCGGCCGCCGGCAGGCTTCGGGAATGCGTCGGGCCCAGCGACACGGTCGCCCGCTTCGGCGGCGACGAGTTCGCCATCCTCCTCGACGAGGTCAAGGACGAGGCCTACCCGATCGCGGTGGCCGAGCGGATCATGGGCGCCTTCCGGCTTCCCCTCAAGGCGGGCGACATCGAGATGATCGCCGCGTTCAGCATCGGCATCGCGATCTCGACACCCAAGTCGCAGGACCCGGAGGAGTTCCTGCGCAACGCCGACGTGGCCATGTACCGGGCGAAGGGCCGCGGCAAGCGCACCTACGAGGTGTTCGAGCTGAGCATGCACGCGGCTGCCCTGGAGCGCCTCGAGATGGAGAACGATCTCCGCCTCGCCATCGAGCGCAAGGAGCTGATCGTCGAGTACCAGCCGATCGTCGAGATCGTCAGCGAGCAGGTCTACGGCGTCGAGGCGCTGGTCCGCTGGAAGCACCCGACCAAGGGCATGATCGGGCCCGACCGCTTCATCCCGCTCGCCGAGGAGACGGGCATGATCGGCACCATCGGCGCCTGGGTCCTCGAGCAGGCCTGCCAGGAGGTCCGCCGCTGGGACGCCGCCTTTCCCGGCCGGGAGCTGCGCCTCGGCGTCAACCTCTCGGTGCGGCAGCTGCAGCGCAATCACATCGTGGCCGAGATCCGCGCCCTGCTGCGGAAGACCGGCTTCAAGCCGGAGCGACTCACGCTGGAGATAACCGAGAGCGCCGTCATCCGCGAGGGCGAGGAGACCTCACTCGTCCTCCAGAAGCTGCGTGCGGCAGGGATGAAGGTGGCCATCGACGACTTCGGAACCGGCTACTCCTCGCTCAGCTACCTGGCGCGCTTCCCGATTGACGTGATCAAGATCGACAAGGCCTTCGTCAAGGCGTCCGGCCGGGGTGCCAAGAACTCCTCCCTCCTGCGGGCGATCGTGGGTCTCGGCCACAGCCTCGGCGTCGAGATCGTCGCGGAGGGCATCGAGACCCGCCAGCAGGCGCGGATCCTGGAGCCGCTCGGCTGCCGGGGCCAGGGCTACTACTACTCGAAGTCGGTCAGCGGGCAGGCGCTGATGGCGATCCTCGAGCGGGCGGCCCCTCTCCACGACGGCGCCGCCGAAGCAGACCTGACCGACGAGGGCGAGCCGGAAGCGGTCATCCTCGAGCTGCTCGAGGGCGGTAAGGCGAAGGTCTAGGAAGTCCCTCTGCCGCCGGCGGCGGCGAGACGCACGGCACCGGCCACCGGCGGTTCCTCGAGGCGGAGCACCTCGCCCGCCAGCCGCTCCCGCACCGCGGCCTCGAGCAGCGGCTGGTTGAGCAGCAGGCCGCCGGCCAGCACCACCGGCCCGGCCCCACCGATCCGGCCGCGGACGACATCCACCAGCGCTGCCAGGGACGCGCCTGCCTGGCTCGCCAGCGCGTTCGCCCCGGGATCGCTCTCCGCCGCGGCGAAGATCGCGCCGGCGAGGGCGGCCCACCGGCGTGGCTCGCGCAGGCGGTGC
>JALZAP010000301.1 GCA_030948245.1 Candidatus Dormiibacterota bacterium
GTCGACGACTGCGCGACCGTGCTTGCCTCGATCGCCGGCCACGACCCGCTCGACGCCACCTGCTTCGACCGGCCGCTCGACCTGGGCGAGGTCGGCCGCGACATCAAGGGACTCAAGCTCGGCCTTCCCCGCGAGTACTTCGAGGTTGCGGGCATGGAAGAGGGGGTCAAGCGCTCGGTGGCGACCGCCCTCGACGTGCTCAAGGAGGCCGGGGCGGAGCTGGTCGAGGTCAGCCTGCCCCATACCGATTACGGCCTCGCGTCTTACTACATCGTGGCGCCCGCCGAGTGCTCCTCCAACCTGGCTCGTTATGACGGCGTCAAGTACGGCCTCCACGACCCGTCCGCCGAGAGCCTGATGGCGAACTACCTCAACACCCGCCGGGAGGGCTTCGGGCCTGAGGTCCGGCGCCGGCTGATGCTCGGCACCTACGCCCTCTCGAGCGGCTACTACGACGCCTACTACCTGAAGGCGATGAAGGTCCGGACGTTGATCAAGCGGGACTTCGACGAAGCTTTCGAGAGGTGCGACGCGATCGTCAGCGCCACCTCGCCCACGGTCGCCTTCAAGATCGGCGAGAAGTCGGGCGACCCCCTCGCCATGTACCTCTGCGACGTGCTGACGCTGGGCGCCGACCTCGCCGGCCTGCCCGGGCTGAGCGTCCCCGCCGAGGCGGCTGACAACCTGCCGGTCGGCCTCCAGGTCATCACGCCCCAGTTCCGCGAAGACCTCGCCCTGCGCATCGGACGGGCGTACGAGAAAGCGAGCGGGACCCTGGCCGAGGTCGCGCCGCTGTGAGCACGACCCTGTCAACCGACGGGGGGGACGGTGGGGTGGAAGGGCTTCGCCCGACCCTGTCGGCGGGGGGCACTCCCCCCTCCTGGGAAGCGGTCATCGGAATGGAGGTGCACGTCCAGCTGGCGACGCGCTCCAAGATGTTCTGCGGCTGCGGCACCGACTACCTCGGCAAGCCGCCCAACAGCAACGTCTGTCCGGTCTGCCTCGGCCTCCCGGGCACGCTGCCGGTTATCAACCGGCGCGCCGTCGAGCTACTCCTCAAGTCGGCGCTGGCGCTCAACTGCGAGATCCAGGAGTTCACCAAGTTCGACCGCAAGAATTACTTCTATCCCGACCTGCCGAAGGGCTACCAGATCAGCCAGTACGACCTCCCGATGAGCCGCAACGGCTGGATCGATGTCGGCGGGAAGCGGATCCGGATCACCCGCGTCCACCTCGAGGAGGACACCGGCAAGCTCGTGCACTCGGGCGACAACCTCCACACCGGCGGCGCGTCGATGGTCGACCTCAACCGCGCCGGAACGCCGTTGATGGAGATCGTCACCGAGCCCGACATAAGCTCCGCGGCTGACGCACGCGACTATGCGATGGAGCTGCGCGCGCTGCTCCGTACGATCGGTGCGAGCGAGGCGGACATGGAGAAAGGCCACGTGCGGGCGGAGGCGAACGTCTCGATCCGGCCCCGCGGCTCGCCCGAGCTGGGCGTCAAGACCGAGCTCAAGAACATCAACTCGTTTCGGGCGCTGCTGCGGGCGGTCGAGTTCGAGCTCCGCCGCCAGCAGCAGGTCCTCGAGTCGGGCGGCACGGTGGTCCAGGAGACGCGCGGCTGGTCGGACGCGGAGCAGCGGACCGTGTCACAGCGCTCCAAGGAGGGCGCCGAGGACTACCGCTACTTCCCCGAGCCGGATCTCCCGCCGCTCAGCTTCGAGGCGGCCTACGTCGAGGAGCTGCGCCGGTCGCTGCCCGAGCTCCCCGCCGCGCGGCGGGTCCGGCTCGTCCGGCTGGCCGAGATCCCCGAGTCCGACGTCGCCCTCCTGACCCGCGAACCGGACGTGGCCTCCTTCTTCGAAAGAGTGCTCGGCGCCGGCATCGAGGCGAAACCCGCGGCCAACTGGATCATCGGCGAGATCCTGCCGGCCTACGAGGGCAGGCTTCCCGAGGTCGGCGACTTCGCCGCAGTCTTGAACGGCGTCAAGGGAGACGAGTTCAATCGTGACCAGGGCCGCGAGATCCTCCTCCGGATCCTCGGCGGAGCCTCCTTCAAGGACGCCTCGGCGGGCATGTCCCAGATGTCCGATGCGGGCGAGCTGACCGTCATCGTCGACCGGGTGCTGGGCGAGAACCCGCAGGCGGTCGCCGACTTCAAGGCCGGCAAGCAGGCTGCGATCGGCGCCCTGATCGGCAAGGTCAAGCAGGCTTCCGGCGGCACCGCCAACCTGAAGCTGGCGGGCGAGCTTCTCGACCATCGGCTCAACGCCTAGCCAGCCGCTCGCCGACGGCCACGTCCACACCGAGTGGTCGTGGGACGCCGCCCGGGGCGACATGGAGGCCACCTGCCGCAGGGCGCTGGAGCTCGGCCTGCCCGCCATCGCGTTCACCGAGCACGCTGACTTCGTCACCGTCCACGAAGGCCAGCACGAGCTTGACGTGGAGGGCTACCTGGCCGCCGTCGAGCACTGCCGCTCGGGCTACCCCCACCTCCGGATCCTCTCCGGCGTGGAGCTGGGTGAGCCCCACCTCTACCCCACGGCGGCCGCGGCCGTGCTCGCCGCCGGCCGGCTCGACCGCGTCCTCGGCTCGGTCCATTGCATCAGCATCGACGGCAAGCTGCACGACCTGAGTGAGCGTGGACTGATGACGCGGGAGGCGGCGCCGGGCCACTTCCGCGCCTACCTGACCGAGCTGCTGGCGATGGTGCGGAGCAGCCAGCCCTATGAGGTGCTCGCTCACCTCGACTACCCGCGACGCTACTGGCCGCACGCGGAGCTGGCGCTCGATGAGGCCGACTTCGAGGAGGAGTACCGAGCCGT
>JALZAP010000302.1 GCA_030948245.1 Candidatus Dormiibacterota bacterium
GGTGGAGACGATGCTGGCGGCGGGGAGCCGGATCGCCGGCGCCGGCGCACCCGGCGCCGCAGCCTGGGTGGCCGCCTCCTGATGGACGCCCGCGACTTCTTCGGATACAAGTCCTCGGACGAGGAGCCGGGCCGTCGCCCGGGCGAGGCGGGTGACGTGACGGAAGATCTCCCTCCGCCGCAGCTCGAGGAGGCGATCACCCTCGACGACCCTGCGGTCATCTCGCGCATCGATCCCGGCGGCATGCTCGATCGGGTGCTGGAGATCCCCCGTCAGCTGGCCATCGCCCATCGGGTGGCGGCCGCCGTCGAGCTGACCCCCCGCCATCGAGACGTCGACCAGGTGCTGGTGCTGGCGATGGGCGGCAGCGCGATCGGCGCGGAGCTGGTGGCCGGTGCCGCCGGCGACCGGCTGACCGTCCCGCTCGTGGTGCACCGCGGGTACGAGCTGCCGTCCTGGGCGAACCGGCGCACGCTGGTCATCGCCGCGTCGCACTCGGGTCAGACGGTCGAGACGTTGACCGCGGTCGGGGCAGCGCGCGCGCGTGACCTGCCGCTGGCGGTGATCAGCACCGGTGGCGAGCTCGGCCGCACGGCGCTGGAGCGGGGCGAGCCGTACCTGCGCTACCAGGCCGAGATTCAACCGCGCGCGGCGATCGGCTTCGGTTTCGGGCTGGTGCACGAGCTGCTGGTGAGCGCCGGCCTGATCGAGCGCCCAGATCCGTTCGGCCCGGCAATCGAGGGGCTCGATCACCTCTTCGAGCGCATGGGCCCCGCGGTGGCGACCGATGCGAATCCGGCCAAGCAGCTGGCCTGGGCGATCTTCGGCCGGATCCCGATCGTCTACGGTGCCGGACCGATGACCGCCGTGGCGCGCCGCTGGAAGACGCAGTTCAACGAGAATGCCAAGGCCTGGGCAGCCTATGAGCCGATGCCGGAGGCGAACCACAACGCCATCGAGGGTGCGCTGAACCCGCGCGAGCTGAGTGACGCGCTGTATGTCATCGAGCTCCACGATGCGCAGGAACCCAAGGAGATCGCCGACCGCTACCGGGTCGTCGAGGAGCTGCTCGGCGAGCGGGCCACCAACCGCAGCCACGTTCGCTCGGAAGGGGACTCGACGCTGGCGCGCGTGCTGTGGACGGTCGCCTTCGGCGACCTGGTGAGCGTCTACCTGGCGATCCTCTACCAGACCGACCCGACGCCGGTTACACTGCTCGCAATGTTGAAGGAGCGGCTCGCCAGGGCCACTGACTGACGGGCGCCGCAGCGGCGCCGAGTGTGGCGCCGGGAGGGTTAGCGACGTGCACTCGGGCATGATCGGGAAGGTCGAGAAGGCGATGCGCTACGCGCACGAGCCGGATCGGGTGAAGCTCAGCAGCCTCACGGCCACCTTCGCCGGTGACAACTCAAGCCACACGGTCAGCCTCGACGGCGACGCGTGGCGCTGCGACTGCCACCTCTTTGCGCAGGCCGGCGGGTGTGTCCACACCCTCGCCACCCAGAAGATGCTCGATCCGATGCTGACCGATGATGCCCGCCAGACGCCGCTCTACGGATCGGTCCAGGACGAGCTGGGCGCCCCGGTCTAGGTTTTTCGCGGCCGGCCGGCCGCATCTCGCGCTCGAGGCCCGCCGCGGGGATTCCGCCGGCGGGCTTCTGCTACCATCGGGCGACTTACCAACCGAAGACCGCGTCGGGTGCCGTCGCCGAAAGGTCGACGGGTCAATGGAGAAGCCGGTGAGATGCCGGCACAGTCCCGCTACTGTATCCGCGCCGCCCCGCCAGGGGCGAGCGGGGGAGTCAGGTCGCCAGCCCGCACGCGATGTCCAACCCTCGCGTGAAAGGGCACGGCATCACGATGGCTCATCGACTTCCCCCGCTGCTCCGGTCGTCTCTCCCCTGTCTGGCCGTGGTCGGCCTCCTCGCAGCCTGCGCCCCGGGCGGGCCTGGAACCGCGCCGGCATCCGGATCCGCTCCGGCAGTCACCGCCGCGACCGCGTCCCCGACTCCCGCTTTTCCGGCCGTCCTGACCGATGACGCCGGCGATCGGCTCACCCTCGCCGTCGCCCCGCGCCGGATCGTCAGCCTGGCGCCCTCCAACACGGAGCTGGCCTGCGCGGTCGGTGCGTGCGACCGGGTGGTTGGGGTCACCGACTTTGACGATTTCCCTCCGCAGGTCAAGACGATCCCCAAGGTGGTGGTCGAGGCCGTCGTGGACGTCGAGAAGGTGGCCGCCGCCCGGCCCGACCTGGTACTGGCCGCCGGCAACGGCCAGACCCCGGTCGCCGTCATCGGCCAGATCCGCCGGTTGGGGATGAGGGTCCTGACCCTCTATCCGCGTGACCTCGGCGGTGTCTACACCGACCTGCGCCTTGTCGGGCGCGCGGTGGGCCGCATGGATCTCGCTGAGGCCAGGGTGCGCGAGATGGCCGCTCGGGTGAAGCAGGTAACCGATGCGGTGGCCGGCGCCCCGCGACCGCGCACCTTCTACGAGGTGAGCGTCTACCAGGGAACGATCTACACCGCTGGCCGCGACTCGTTCATCGCCTCGCTGATCAGCCTCGCCGGCGGTCAGCCGGTGACCGGCGATCCAAGATCGACGGCGATCCAGCTCGAGGATCTGGTGAAAGCCGACCCGGAGCTGATCATCCTCGGCGACGCCAGCTACGACCGGTCGCTGACCGTGGCGAGCGTCGGCCGGCGACCCGGCTGGGAATCGTTGAGCGCGGTCCGAACGGGCCGGGTGGTCCCGTTCGACGCCGACAACGTCGTCACTCGCCCAGGCCCGCGGGTCGTTGACGGCCTG